>JAJZAG010000077.1 GCA_021799555.1 Deltaproteobacteria bacterium
AACAGCCTGATTGGGTTGGCGGGACACTTAAATCGCTCGCGCGGGAAATTCCGTTGCTTTCCTTGGCGGCGCGGTCCGACGCTACATAAAGTAGCATTAACACGCCGCTATCAAGCGCAGAGCGAATATCGTGCCGTCTTGGTTTTACTTTAGGTCTACAAGTTGTGTCATTTCGAGTTGTGTCGCGCGACAAAAAGTGTCCGAATGTGTGGCAATCCAGCAACGTGGAGATCGAAAACTCAACTGGTTGTTGCTTTGTGTGTCCCGTCAAATGTTCGAAATTCACACATCCACCGCCGCGCAAGGTCCTCTAAGAGCGCGCCAATCTCGCACACCGTTTGTCACGAATGTCATTGCATGCGCCGTCGAGCGCCCGATCCTGACTAGCTCGCGAGGCTGCGCCCGCCGCTGGGCGTCTTCCCCTCATTCTCCGCAATGCTTGCAGCCGATTTGCCTTAAGTTCGCACTCAGTCCAAGTTTGTCTCTGTGACAAGATTCGACTCGACGAAGATCTGCGTATGAATGCCACGCCAACGGATTTCTCGATTCTGGTCGTCGATGACGACCCCGACATGGTCAGCATGCTCGGCGACGTACTCGGCGACAAAGGCTATCGTGTCCTTCGTGCCGGCTCCGGCGATGCAGCCCTCCACCTCGCCGCGACCGAACATCCCGACCTACTTATCTCCGACCTGAGGATGAGCGGGATGACGGGGCATCAGTTGCAGGCGCGCCTCAAGTCCATCACGCCCGAGCTGCCGGTGGTGATAATCACCGCGTTCGGCTCGATCCAGACGGCGATCGAGTCAATGCGCTTGGGCGCGTTCGACTACATCACCAAACCTTTCAGCAATGACGAGCTGATGCTGGTCGTCGAGCGCGCCCTCGAGGATCGCCGCTTGCGGCGCGAAGTCATCCGCCTGCGCGACGAATTGGCCGAGCGCTACGGACTCGAAACGATCGTGAGTAAAAGCCCGCGCATCAGAACCCAACTCGAGCTTCTGCGCCAGGTGGCGCAGAGCGCGGCCAGCGTGTTATTCACCGGCGAAAGCGGCGTCGGTAAGGATCTGTTCGCGCGCGCGCTCCACTACCACAGCGCACGCCGCGGCGGTCCGCTCGTCGCGATCAACTGCGCTGCGATCCCCGACAGCCTGCTCGAAAGCGAGCTTTTCGGATACGAGCGTGGCGCCTTCACCGACGCGCGCCAGGCAAAAACCGGATTGTTTCAGGCCGCTGAAGGAGGAACCATCTTCCTCGACGAGATCGGCGAGATGCCGCCGGGCTTGCAGGCTAAGCTGTTGCGGGTACTTGAAGATCACCGCGTACGTCCGATCGGAGCAACCCGCGAAACTCCTGTCGACGTGCGGGTCGTCGCGGCGACCAACTCGGACCTTGAAGCGGCGATTTCCGCCGGTCAGTTTCGCGCCGATTTGTACTACCGGATTGCAGCGGTCACGATTGCAATCCCGCCCCTGCGCGAACGCACCGAAGATATCCCTGTACTCGCGCGCCATTTCGCGGCGCGGGCGGCGGCCGAAACCGGACGCAAGGCGTTGACAATTGATGACGACGCAATCGAACTGCTTGCGCGACACACCTGGCCCGGCAACGTACGCGAGCTTCAAAACGCAATCCAGCACGCGATCGTGCTATGCCGCGGCGACCGGATCACGCGCGACGATCTGCCACCACGTATCGTTGGCGGAGTCTCCGAGCGCGTCAACCTGGACGCGGCGGTCGGGCAGCGCTTACCGCTCGAACATCTTGAGCGCGAATATATCCGTGCCACGCTGGCGGCCGTCGGCGGTAACAAAAGCGAATGTGCCGCGATTCTGGGAATCGACCGCAAAACCCTCTACCGCAAGCTCGAGGAAATCGACGTCGAGCCGAGCGCCGATCAGAATGCAGCCCGCAGCGCGCGGCCACCGCGCAGATCATAGCCGCGAGCCGCGTCGCACGTAGGTTTGGGGCAATCGATGATGCCGACGCGGCGGCGCCTGGAGCGCACGGCCTACTTTGGTACGGCCGGCGCGTAGTACGCGACCGTGCCGCGGCCGACCGAACGCGGCTTGCCGCCGTCGATCGGAACAATCCACACCGACGGCGGCGGCGCCATCCCGAGCGCATGATTCGGCTCGGCCAACAGCCGCACGCCCGCGAATACGATCGCCTTTGAATCCGGAGACCAAATCGTGTGCGAAAGCGCGAGCTGGTCGAAAAACCGGTAGGAGATCGATTCCTCTTGCGTAGAAACGAAGTTGCAGAGACTGGATATCTTGCCGGTCTTAAGATCGATCGCCTTCCACGTGTAGAAGGGTTTGTCTTCCGGAACTTCCACATACGCAAGGTAGCGCCCGTCTGGCGAGAAGAAATACGCCAGCGCCACGTCGCGTGTCAGCGTGCGCGAATTCGCGTTGACGACATCCACCAGCTTGATCCCGTGAAACGTCGGATCGTGCGGAATCACCGTTGTTGCATAAGCGATATGCCGGCTGTCCGGGGACCAAACAAAGCTCGAGTCGCCGATCGGCAGACTAACGATCGAGCGCGGATGCGCCGCGTCGGCGTCGCCCACAACCAGATTTCCTTCCGCCAGGTTATTCGCAACCCAAGCCAGATGCTTACCGTCGGGCGACCAACACGGCGTCTTGAACGGCGTGCGCCCGTGCGACAGCACCTTATCGAGGTTCTGGCTCGTGTCGGTCAGACTCACCAGCGACACATGCTCGCTCGATTCCGGATCCGACCCCGCAGTATGTACCGCGAGGCGTCCCGGCGACGGACCCCACGCGAAATACATTGGCATTCCGGTCATTACGATCCGGATCGGTGCGTGCTCTTTGACTTCAGCAAGCATCAGCGACAGCCCTGCCGGCTCGCTGAGGAGAAAAGAAAGACGTTGCCCGCCGGGAAGCCAGTAGATGTAATCGATATGCTCGGTCCTGCTCTCGAAGATCTGAATCGCTTCGCGCTGCTTGAGGTTGTAAACCCACAACGCGAAACTCGCCCCGCCCTGTGTGCGCGTGACCGAGGAATAGGCGATCCGCGTTCCGTCCGGAGAAAACGTCGGCCATCCGTATTGGCTAACGCTATGATCCGACGATTCGGTGGGGCAAAAATCGGCCGCCACGATCCCACCACGCGGCTTGCTACGGACGTGCTCACCCTCGATCGGACAGGTCAAGCATTCGGGCTTGGAACAATCGCCCGCACAGTAGTAGACATTGCTATCGGTGCCAATATAAGTAATTGCTCCGGAATCTGAAGGTGCCGATTTGGCCCGCGCCGCAACCGCCATAAACGCCACTTCGGCGAGCATCGCGATACCGAGCCCCGCGAGAAGGAACTTTCCGTAGCGAAATCGCATTGCGGTAAAATTGCGCCCGTCGTCCGCCAAACGCAAGCGTACCTTGAGGCCCGGTCGCCCCACTCACGGCACCGCGCTCAGGCGCATAAAATCACCGAGGAGCACCCGCCAAGCGCGTCCGCGATACGACCTCAATCTCAATTCAGACGGGCGCCGTCGCTCGCTTCCCGAGCGCGACCCTGCGGCGGCGATCAGCAGGCGCCCTGACATCAGAAATTCGCCTGAGAGGAGCTGGGACGCGAAGTTGTCTAAACCCGTAACGACCGGTCTTTCCCCACCCCATTTCACTGCTTCATGTCGCCATAAGGGTCGATTCTTGAAACTGCCGCGGAACTTGCCTGCCCTGACCTTGTTGACAGATCGAAGATTCGGGGCCAGAGTTTAAGCTATGCGACGAGCAATATTAGTTTTAGGCGCGGCGCTCATATTGTGCGCCCCGAGTTACGCGCAGGCGCAATACTCGGGCATGGATAAGCAGAATCCGAACGAGTACTCCGACGAAGATTCGCAGCCACTGAAACTTATGAGCTATGTCCTTGCTCCGATCGGCTTTGCGCTCGAATGGGGCATCGTGCGCCCGCTCCACTACCTCTCGACCGACACGTTCCTCGCACCGATTCTCGGCGCCAACACCGATAACGACAAGATGACCGTCGAGCCGGTCGCCGAGCTGCCTCCCCCCGACGTCATCACCGACTCGACCGGTCACGAGGACGTGACGATCGTACCCAATCAACCCGTGCCGCCGACCAATCCGGCAGCCGAACAAAAAGCTTCCCCGGTTGCAATTCCGCCATCCTCACAAACTGTCATGCACTGAGTGGCCGGCGCGCTGAAACCCGCCTCGAACCCTCCGTCCTGACTCCTGACTGATACTTGAGTTCTTTTGCTCTGTCAGGTTAGAATTTCTTCTAACGAAGATCATTAAGGGCGCGGCGAAGCCGATTCTGGCGCACGCCGCCTGGTTATGGTTGCGAGGCATCGACATGGCTGCAGCATCGAAAGTCAAAGCTCCTACTGATCCAGCCGAATTGGCGAAGTGGCGCGCGGATGAACAGGTGCGCGAACGCTCCAAACGCGAGAAAGAAAAATCTGAATTAGCCTCGCTATGGAGCCGGCGCGACTTTTTAGGGCGTCTCGGATGGGGCGGTTTCGGCGCGGTCACCACGATTGGACTGCTCGCCGCGGTCCGCTCCGCGTTTCCGCGCGTGCTGTTTCTGCCGCCCTCGAAATTCAAGGCCGGCTTCCCGAGCGATTATGTGGTCGGTGAAGTCAGCGAAAAATTCAAGCAGGACTTCCGCACCTGGATAATCAGGACCAAGGCCGGATTCTACGCGATCTTCGCCAAATGCACCCATCTCGGATGCACTCCGCGATGGCTCAAGGCCGAGCAGAAATTCAAATGCCCTTGCCATGGATCCGGCTATTACATCAGCGGCCTCAATTTCGAGGGACCCGCGCCACGTCCGATGGATCGCTTCAAGATTTACGTCGGCGACGACGGCGAGTTGGTCGTGGACAAGTCGGTCATCTACACGATGGCGCCCGGAGTCGATCCGAACGAGCAGTATCCGCAGAGCATCCTCAAGGTCGCGTAGCGCTTCGTTTCAACCGAGCATCACGGGAGCGAGGAACATCCGCCCTGCACCGCTTGCGGGTGTGCGCTATGGTTCCTCTAGCCAAACAATACGCTCAGGGACAGGTCTGATCGGAAGACGGTCGTCGATAGCACCAGCCTCGGGACGTTGGCGCAGTTCGTCGCGCCAGCGTGTAATAGCCACGGATGCATCGGCACCACGTCGCCTGCCGCTCCG
Source organism: Deltaproteobacteria bacterium (assembly GCA_021799555.1). Lineage (GTDB taxonomy): Bacteria > Desulfobacterota > Binatia > Binatales > Binataceae > JBARDN01. The sequence goes on from JAJZAG010000077.1 coordinate 5,182, forward strand.
ATGACCTCGCTTACGCGGACCTCGGTTCCATCGAGCACCGCGCCGGCCTCCATAAACATTTGCTTGCGATCGGTTTTCGCCTCGCGTGAACAGAGCGCTTTGATCCTGGGGTATGTGCTTATCAGCAGCTTGCGCACGTCGGCGGAGTGCAGAATTGAACTCGTCCGGCGCATCAATCCCTCAACGAGGCGATGCGACCCCGCGACAACAACAGTCCCGCCGCCGCCGGGCTCCAAATCCGCAAGACAGGTGAAGACGCGAACCCCGATGTTTCCGGCAATCGCCCGCGACGTGCGAAAATCAAGATGCCAGCTCTGATGCGGAACCTCCCATCGCTCGCGCGATTCCGGGAACGCCGCGAGCAGCTTACTCCATCGCTTCAGCGGCTGCCAATTTCCGCTGCCCAGAAATAAATCGATCGCCTCGCACACGCTCGGCGCGGCAATCTCATCAAAGCTCAGCGAGTCTGGAAGATCGATGATCTTGGCCGAGCGGTGCGCTTTCCAGCCTTCGGGAGCGTCGCGGCGAATGTTATAGCGCCGGGCAAGCGTCTCCCATACACGATCAGAAATTTCATCGAGATGGGTCTGCGCGAGCGCGCCGGGAATTCGGGTAATTCCGAACCGCTCGTATTCCGCGCGATTTTCCGCCGTGAACGGCATCTTCCTAGGCTGCGCCGATTGCGCTTGGGAGGGAAGCACGCATGAAATCGCGTCACACGCCAAAGTCGCGCCGATAGACGACGTAGTTGGCGCAGACTTTCGCGCCGAGCTTTTCCGCGGTGCGGCGCGAGGGCCAGTTGTCATCGACGACGAGCGTGTAGCTTAGATACTTCGCGCCGCGCTCGATAAGTTTCAGGTACGCCTGCGCCGCCATCGCGAGGTTGAGTCCTCTGCCGCGCGCGGGCTCCCGCACGCCGATCGCCAAAAAGTTCAGCTTCTCGGAATCCTTAATCACGCGCCCCGGCCGCACGACCGCGTGTGCGGTTTCCTCAGGACTCACCATCAGCGTGCCGACCACCTGTCCATGATCGTACGCGCAGATCGACGTTTCTAGTCCGCCGGTCAGCTCGATGAACATCAGCATCTCTTCCATCGCGGCGTCACTGGCGGCGACGTAGCCCCAATGATTGTAGAAGGCCTCGTTGAACGCGGGACCGAATTCGTGGGCGCGCTTTTCGCGCGGAATCTCCGCAAGCGTCTTCAACTCGAAGCCGGCGCGGCGTGCGGCCTCGAGCGCGCTACGGTAGCGCGCGCTCAAATCGGGCGTAACCTCGATCTTGTAATCGACCATGCCCTTCTCGCAAAAGAAGCCCGCGTCCTTGATCACCGAGTGATAGTAGTCCGGATTCTGCCGCATCATCGAAGGCGGCAGTGCGTCATATTCGTCGATCACGAACGGCATATCGAGCGGCAGATAGAAACCCGCGCGCCCTGCCCTCGCGCCCTGCCCTCGCAGCCATTCGCTCGCGGCGTCCATCACCGCGCGCACGCCGTCGCGCGCCCCCGCCGCAGCCTCGAAGAACATCAGATGGCCCAGCTTTTCGCCCCAACGCCGGGCGTACGCGGGATCGAGAATCGCGGCGACGCGCGCCACCATCTCGCCGCGATCGCGAGCCACGAAAGCACGCACCGACTTGCCAGCCATAAAGGCCGAGAACCCCATCAGCATCGGCAGATAAAGCTCGACCGACGCGGGCCATCGCGCGCCGAGGTCTGGGCGCACTCGATCGGCGAAGGTGATAAATTCGGTTAAACCGTTTTGATCGTCAGGTAATTCGATTTTCAGCGTCATGATATAGTAACCGGAGAATTGAGCGGGTGGCTGGGCTGATCATGCGTGATTTTGCGCGTATCCTATCCCTCACCTTGTGTCCCAAGGCCGCGTGCGCTAATCACGCAAGGAAGAGCGTAGCGCCAGCCTCGCGCGCCGGTCAATTGCGCGGCGCGGCAGCCCGCTCTTAGGAGAGCATGACGACATGGTCGAAAAATCCATCGAGCTCACCGGCATCTCGGCCAATTCGGTTGAGGATGCCGTGCAGATCGCCGTTGCGCGCGCTGGGGTGACTATCTCGGGCATCCACAGCGTGCATATCGAAGATATCGCGGCGATGGTCGAGAACAGCAAGGTCATGCGATGGAAGGTGAAGATCAAGGCCACCTTTCAGATCAAGGACGAGCTCCACGAGTAAAGCGCGCGGAGTGCACGCAGCTGCGGCCGAGCGCGAGAACCGTCGGTTCCGCGAAATCTGCCACTGAGAGTGTGATGGGATCAAAAATCGTCGAGGTTCATCCGGGTATCTACGAGATCTTTCTGCCGCTGCCGATGCGGCCGACGATCATCAACGTTTACCTGATCGATTGTCACGGCGCGTGGGCTCTGGTCGACACCGGCATGAATTCCCCCGAGAGCATCGCGACCCTCGAGGACGCATTCGCACAGATCGGGCTGAAGATTGAACAACTCAACACGCTCATAGCCACGCATCATCACATAGATCACTTCGGAGCCTCGGGCGAGCTTCGCCGCCGCAGCGGCGCCGCGACCCATATCCATCAACTCGAAGCGGCCCGCGCCGCACGAATGCTGTTCTTCGGACGGACCAGCAGCGCCGAGCGTCCCGAGTCGCGCCCGTTTTTTCTCAAGCACGGATTTCCAATTGACGAACATTCTTCTGACGGGATGCGGCCCGCATGGATGGGGACGCAGATGTATTTTCCGGTGACCGAACCCGATCATTACATCGCCGACGGCGACATAATCGAGGTTGGCGACAGGAAGTTCGAGGTGATCTGGACGCCAGGCCACTCGCCCGGTCATAACGTGATCTACCTGCGCAAGGAAAAGGTGATGATCGTTGGCGATCATCTCCTGCCCAAGATTACTCCGCACGTCGGCATCTATCCCGACGCCGACGCCGATTCTAATCCGCTCGGCGACTTCATCGATTCTCAACGCAAGGTACAGCGCTTCGACGCGGAATTGATTTTGCCCGCACACGGCGGCGTTTATCAGGACCATCGCCATCGCGCCAACCAGATTATCGAGCATCATCGCTATCGCGAGGCCGAGATGCTCGATTTGGTGCGCAACAAGCCGCAAACCGCCTTCGAAGTGGCGCAACAAATTTTCGGCGGCGAGGAGCGGCCAATCTTCCATGTGATGGCGGCGACGTTTGAAACCCTTGCCCATCTCGAATATGCGCGTATTGAAGGACGCGCGCGCAAACTCGAGCGTGGCGATCGAGTACTTTTCCAAGCCTTGTAATTATGTTACTAGGGGTTTGCTAAATTTTTCATTAGGTGTATTTTGACGCTGCTTTGACTTGGGTGGCGGATCGGCCGATGCGGGCCTTTTTATCGGGGGAGGCCCCTAGAGTGAAGGAGGATGCCATGAGACGCACGATTGGGTTGTTGCTGGCCGGTGGGCTGGCAGTTATGGTCACGGGGTGCGCAAGCACCAGCGGTGGTGGTGCCGGTGCTACGACAGCGACGGCGGGAGCCGCGAAAGGCCAGGTGGCAAGTACTGAATCTGCCAACCCGGATGTTTCGCGGGTAGCTCACGACTTTAACCTACGGGTTAAGTGCCCAGGTGTTCATGAAGAAAAGATACACGGCTGGACCGATCAGCAGATAATGGAACAGGAGTCCGTGTCTGAACAGGACATCCCGGCCTGTATGGCTTGGGTGGAAAACCAGCCTAAGGGATTCGTACCGCCGCCCCCTCCGGGGTATGTGCCAAAAGCGGCGCCTAAGGCTCCCAGCTCGGCCAAAGCCGCAGGCAACGCAGCAGCACCCGCTGCCGCGCCAACCGCCGCTCCGGCAAGTCACTAATCAGGCTCAATCGAGTCTCGGTAGCGTCAGGCAAGCTTAAAGCTTGCCGACGTTTGCCGCAGGGCCCGTTCGTAGCGGAAATGAGGCGGCGCAGCGTGTAGCACCTACACGCTGCGCCGCCGTCCATTTTTGATTGCTGCTAAGGGATTGGCGACGCGAACCGATCGCATCCAGCGTGCGACTTAGTTAGCGCGTGCCGCCCGCTTGCTGTCGCGTCGCGAAGGCGCGCTGATCCGGCCGCTGCGCACTACCGGCGAACGCCGCGCCAAGCGGCGGGTCGAAATGCCTGCGAGCTGCTGATTGCGCCATTCGCGCAAACCGTTGCGCAGGAAGCCTGGCTCGATCCCCAGTGTTTCGCAAACGGTCTCAAAAGAAAACGGCCCTTCCCCATTCTCACCGCAGAGCCACTGCTCCGCTTCCTGAAACAATCGCTTGCGCGACCCCGTCTTGGCGTCAGCGTTATTCTGGAAACAGCGCAGCGCGTCTTCCAAGATCGCCATCATCAGCTTTTTCACCGGACGGATCGAGCTGTCGTCGCGCCGACTGTCGTAGAACTGCTCAGGCGTCAGAACGTCCGGTACGAAAAGAGAACCGAGTGCAGTATTTTCCCATTCCATGATACTTTGGCCTTACCCGACCGGACGCATCAGCTCTCAGAAGACGCTCGGCAGCCGGGATATTGTCTCTCTAAGTGGCATGAACGAACGCAAGTTCCATACCAATCCCTCCACGGTCCTCAGAACAGTAGTTTCTCTAAGAATACCAGTACCATCACGCTAGGATTAGTTCTTCTACTTGCTGGACCTTTTTCGTTTATCTTAGCAATATGCGAATTAATCCGCGTTATGCAAATCGCGAAAACGCCCTTCTCGCGCTAACCCATTTGCGACAGACCGTAACTTTTGGGCCACAGAGTACACCTCTGGCGCGTCGCAATTTTGATAATTGCGCCCGAAGTGGCAAATCTGCTACGTCATCGAACGGCCCTCAATGGACTTGCTGCGTGCGACTCCTACTGCATCTTGTCAAATCCACCGCGCGGCCCTGAAGGTCCGAGCTTTCGCTCCTCAATCTTGAAGGTAAGCACGTCAAGCAGACAGTCAACCCGGCTCGATAGCGCTTCAAGCATAGTCTGTTTCTCAATCGGATTTACGTCGAGATGGAAACAGAGAAAGTTGACCAGCGCGGCTCCACGCAACCCCCGCTGTTCGACAATTGTGCGCCATGCCTCTTTCGCGGGATCGCCAAGGTAACTGAACAACACCTCGCGCAACGACTCCATCATCTCGAAATCGCATTCGAGCGCATCGGATGCAACCGCGCATGATGTAATCTCGGCTTGCCGGTACGGCTTTTCGCGAATTTCGCGCAGCACGCGAAACTCGGCAAGACCCTCGAGCACCAAGTTATAGCGGCCGTCGTCGAGCCGGACCAGATCTCGAATCTTGCCCGCGCATCCAATCTCGAAAATGTCCGGAAACCCATAATAGTCGTCCTCCCACTCGCCCTTGAGGAGGATCATCCCGATAATCCCGTCGCTGCGCGCGCTGTCGGCAACCATCTCGCGGTAGCGCGGCTCGAAGATATGCAACGGAACCATCATGCCGGGAAACAGCACCAGGTTCGGCAATGGAAAGAGCGGGACGATTTTGGGAAGTTCCGCCACTCGACTGGCTCCGATCTTAAAACCGCCGCCCAAGGCGCGTCAATCGCGCCGGCGCCAGCCATAAATTTGCCACGCCGGTGCCCTATGGTCTTAAGTGTAATGACTCGCGGTGACGCGCTGGAATCGTGCGCGACAACTCGCTGACCCGCTTGACCCGAAGTCCCCGCAAGCGCGATTCCCAACACTCCGCCAACTCGGCAGCGTGCTCCTGCACGACTACGATGATATCGATACTGGTATGTTTTCGTGCTCGATAACCGTACGGCTCTATGCGCCTGGACGCGCCTGCCGCGCTGAACTGGTGCAGAATCCGGAATGACTGCACAAAGCACGAATATCACAGGAGGCAGCTGATGGGCGCGCGGTCGGGCAACAACTACCTTTCCTCGCTCAAGAAACTCGGCGCCGAGATCTTCCTCGGCGGAGAGCGTGTCACCGACGTGACGACGCATCCGGCGATGCGTAATTGCGCGCGTTCGCTCGCCTCGCTCTACGACATGCAGATCGAACATCCCGAGGCGATGACTTTTCGCACCGATGACGGCGGACGCGCAGGTCTATCCTTCTTTCAGCCGAAAACGCCCGACGATTTGCGCAAGCGTTCGCGGATGATGAAAGCGTGGGCGGATTTCAGCGGCGGCTTCATGGGCCGCACTCCGGATTATCTCAACGCGAGTATCGCGGCGATGGCTGCCGCGCACGAATTTTTCGCCGACAGCGATCCGCGCTTCGGCGAAAATATTCAATCTTATTACCGCAACGCCCGCGACCGCGATTGGTGCGCAACACATACCCTCGTCAATCCGCGCGCAAGCCGCGCGCAGGGATGGGCCGGAAACACCGACGCCAACCTCGCGCTGCGCCTCGTCGAAAAGACCCGCGGCGGAATTATCGTCAGCGGTTGCCGGATGCTGGCGACGCTCGCGCCGTTCTCCGAAGAGCTGCTCGTATTTCCCTCGACCGTGCTGAAATCCGACGCTTCCGCCGAACCCTATGCGCTCGCCTTTGCGATCAACTCCAACGCCGCCGGCCTGCGCTTCATCTGCCGCGAGAGCTACGGCCAATCGCGCTCAAAATTCGACGCTCCGCTTGCCGCCCGCTTCGAGGAAATGGATTGCGTCGTGATCTTCGACAACGTGCTCGTGCCGTGGGAACGCGTGTTCCTGTGCGGCGATGTCGCGCGATGCAACGCGCTTTACGGCGGAACTGGCGCGGTCGTACACATGATGCATCAGGTCGTGGTGAAGAACGTCGCCAAGAGCGAGTTCCTGCTCGGACTCGCCGCGCGGATCGCACAGGCGAGCGATGCGATGCCGCTGCAGCACACGCGCGAGCGGCTGGCGGAAATGATCGAGACGACCGAGACCATGCGCGCGTGCCTGCGCGCCGCTGAGGCCGACGCCGCCGTCGACAAATGGGGCGTATGCGCTCCCGCGCGCGCGCCGCTCGACACCGCGCGCAACCTGTTTCCGCGCCTGTACCCTAGGATGGTCGAAATTATCCAACTCGCGAGTTCGTCTTCCCTGATGGCGACGCCGCAGGACGCCGACTTCGCCAACCCCGCGATCCGCGGCGATATCGACCGCTACTTCGCCGCCGCCGACGCGGAT
>JAJZAG010000078.1 GCA_021799555.1 Deltaproteobacteria bacterium
AGGTCGTCGAGGTCCACCGCGATAGCGCACAAAGCGCGCGCTCCGCGCCGCACTTGCGCATCGTCGGCGTGCTCGAAATCGACGCCCTCGACGGTCAGCGTAAGCGCACGCAATCTGCCAAGCCTCTCACGTACCTCCTTGACAAGCGGCCGGGGGAGTTGGCGCTTCAGGCCGACCTTCAAGGAAGTCACCGCTTCCTCGGTCGTAACATGATGTAAGAGCGTCGCCGCGAGGGACTTCCATTCACGTGCGGCCTCGCGCCTGAGCGAACGGTCGGCGGGGTCTCGGGCGAGGATCGCGCCGGCGACTGCGGCGTCGAGCAGATGCGTGCGCATCTGCGAATCCTCGGCTTCGAGCGAACTCAGCGCCGCAATGGCCTGGCTGCGATGATTCGCCCTGCGATGAACCGCAGGGTCGTCTCGATCCGTCATCGTATTCATTGTTACCTCCCTGGACTGGTTGGCCGCGCAAATCGAGGCTAGCCACCACCCGCTTCAGAGCGACAGCATCGCCCGTGCCAGTAACTGGACCCGCTAGATGCGTCTTTTGACTATCGATTGTCTCGAATTGGCGCGGCGCTCGCTCGCGCGATGGCGCGATCGGAGCCATTGGAGCGGCGCTCAGCGTCTGAGATGCGCCGTAAAGCACGATTTCCGGTCAATTGTAGAATGGACCAAAGATGCTTATACTGATGTTGATGCGCCGGATTGTTAACGCCGCGATTTTTCTCTTGCTGGCGATTACCTCAGGGTCGTGCTTGCAGCCGCCGACTTCGGGTGGACTCGCTTCGCCGATCGGTTCGAGCGGCTTCGGATCGCCCAATCAGGCGCAGATGACCTACACGCCGCACCCGAATCCGCCACCGCTCCAGAATGCGACCGTCGATCAGTCAAAGAGCCAGGCGCTCACAACCTATCTGAAAGACCATCGCCTCCCTCTGGTTGGTGCTCAGGTATTGGAAGCCCCCGACGGCCAGCGCCAAGTGATTCTCTTCGGCTATGTAGCCAGCGGATACGGAAAGCAGGACGCGGAAAACAAAGTTCAAACCTATCTCCAGGACGCCAACGTTTCAATCGTAAACCGAATCACGATTCAGCCTGAGCTTGCGAGCAGCGGCGCGAGCCCGAGCGCATCGCCCTCGGGCAGCAGCTCCGCGTCGTCGTCGGGCAGCTACTATGATCCATCGCTCGGCAACGCCCAGCAGTACCAGCAGCAATCCGCACAGGATCCTTACTCTAGTTATCAGTCGTATCAGTCACAAAGTTCGGGTCCGAGCATGCTGAGCACAATTATTCCGATGCTCGGGATTTTCGGCGGATCGTTCGGCGGGGGCGGAATGATGGGCGGACCGTTCGGCGGCTTCGGAACCGGTTACAGCCCCTATGGCGGCTACGGCTACCCAGCCTACCCTCCCTCGCCGGGAATAGGATTCGGAGCGCCCTACCCGCCTTATCCTTGATTAGTAGACGCCCTTGCGGATCCGCTCCGCGCGGTCGGTCATTCGGCCAGCTTGAAGCGCTCGCCCAGAAAGACTTGCCGCACTTGATCGCTGGCGACGATTGCGTCCGGGGGGCCTTCGATCAGGATTTTTCCACCATGAATGACGTAAGCGCGGTCAATAATGGAAAGAGCCGCATGAACGTTGTGATCCGACATTAAGATTCCGATTCCGCGCTCGCGCAAGTAAGAAATGATCCTCTGAATCTCGAGAACTGTAATCGGATCGATTCCAGCGAACGGCTCGTCGAGACATAAGAAAGAAGGATTCAGAACCAGCGCCCGTGTAATCTCGACCTTGCGGCGCTCGCCTCCCGAGAGCACTCCCGCCTTCGAGTTGCGTAGCCGAGCGATATCCAACTCGTCGAGGAGCGACTGAAGCCGGCTTTCGCGCTCCTCCTGAGTAAGCGGCAACGTTTCAAGCACCGCAAGCAGGTTCTGCTCGACAGTCAGCTTGCGGAACACGGAAGGTTCCTGTGGCAAGTATGAAATTCCCAGCCGCGCGCGTTGATAGAGCGGCAATGTCGTAATTTCCTCTTCGCCCAAAAAGACTTGGCCGCGATCAGGCTTAACCAGCCCGACCAGCATATAAAACGTAGTGGTCTTGCCAGCTCCGTTCGGGCCCAGCATCCCGACCACTTCGCCCGGATCGACATGCACCCCGACTCCGTCCACAACGGTGCGAGCGCCGTAAATCTTCGTGAGCCCCTCGCCGCGCAGGATATCCTGGGCGGGAGAACCGAGCGCATTGGGGCGTCCCCGTGGACGGAGTTGTTCAACTTTAGCCATCGGTTACCATCGAGGATGATACGCCAAGCGAAATTATTATATTCTTTTTCCCGAGGATGAAACGTAGACCCGCACTAAAATCCGCCAGTGTAAAGCTGCCGCGTGAATTTTACCTCCAGCCCGTGCTGACCGTCGCCAGACAAGCGATCGGTAAAGTCCTCGTACACCGCACTCCCGAAGGCGAGGCTGCCGGTCGCATCGTCGAAGCCGAAGCCTATCGCGGCCCGCAGGATCGGGCCTCGCACAGTTCGCGCGGACTCACCCGCCGCACAGCCGCGATGTTCGGCCCACCCGGCCACGCGTACGTGTATTTGCTATACGGCGTCAGCTGGGCGATGAACCTCGTGGTCGCGCTTGAGGGTACACCGCACGCGGTGCTGATTCGCGCGATAGAACCTGTGCGCGGCCTTGAACTGATGGAGCGGAGGCGCGGCTTGAGCGCAACCGCGCGCGAACTGACCAATGGCCCGGGAAAGCTCACCCAGGCGCTCGGAATCACCGGGGCGCAATATGGTTTCGATCTGTGCGGTGACTCGCTCTTCCTGGAAACTTCGGCTCACCCGCGCGCACGCATCGGACGCTCGCCTCGTATCAATGTCGAATCATCCGGCGAATGGGCCGCAAGACCGTGGCGATTTTATGAGCGCGGAAATCGTTACGTCTCGGTCCGTCCGCGAGATTAAGCCATTTCCAAAGCTGCGATCTCAACTTGCGGCGCTCTGCTCATCCGGCGGCAACACGTGACGGAATTGGCGTAGCAACAGTAAGTCGTAGATCAGCTTGAGCGAACCGGCGCAAATCAGCGGCCATCCAAACACCGAATAATCCAGCATCAAGCCCGCTGGAAGCGGAGAAAACGCCGAGGCGAGACCGCGTGGTACGTTCGTCACGCCAGCAGCCGCGGCGCGCTCCTCGGGCGGCACCACCGCCATCACATACGATTGCCGCGCCGGCACGTCCATCGAGGAGAGTAGCGCGCGCAAAAGGAGCAGCGCAATCACCAGGTGCAGATTCGGCGCGATCCCGGCCAAAATCAGGCACGCGTTGGCCGGCAGATGCGTGAACACCATCGTGTTGATTCTTCCGAAACGCGCCGCGATCAACGATGAAGCAAATTGAGACAGCGCTCCGCAAAGTCCGGCGAAGAAGAAGAACGAACCCGCCGCCGCCACCGACATATCGAAACGCTTGAACAACCACAGAGCGAGAAGCGACTGGACCGTGAATCCTCCGCCGAACGAATCGAGGCTGAACAGGGCCGAGAGCTTGAGCACTATCGCGCGTGATCTTTCCAGCGGCCTCCTGGCCGGCGCCGATGGAGCCGCCTCAATTTCCGGGCTTAGCGAGGCGTACAATATCGCGGCAATCACGGCGATTGCAGAATAAACGAAAAACCCCGAACGATACGCCCCAGCAAGCGTCCATCCGAGCCGCTTCACAAACATCGTTGGCAGTCCGCTCGCCAGCGCGCCGAACGCACCCGCAAATGCGCCGCCGACGTTATATATTGCGAATGCCGCCGTCAAATCCGATGGATCGATCGTCTCGGCAAGAGATGCCTGCTCGACCGGCAAAAACAGACTAACATCGCCAGCGGACGGATTGAGCGTACCGATAATGGCGACTGCGAAAATCATCCAGAAACCGCGCGCGAATCCGAATCCGATCCCCGTTGCGAACATCAACGCCGCGGCGGCGAGCAGGACCGGCTTTCGTCCGATCCGATGACTCGTCAGCCCGACCCATAGCGTGAGTGCCGCGGAACCAAACAGAGTTCCGAAAACAACTACACCGACCTGCGTCGAGGAAAACCCGAGGGCGAGCAAATAACTCGGCAAGAGAACGCTGACAAGCCCGTCGGCAAAACCGCGCATCGAGCGCGTGGTCAGCAGCCGGCGTGAATCCGCAGTCGCGCTCTTGGGATACCATCGCCGCGATAGTTTTGCCATCAGGGATTCTTAAGGACAATTTGTTGGCTGAAGTTTCTAGCGCGCGAACCGCAGGTGCAGGGACAGGAAACGCGCGAGTGAACAACGGCACGGCGGACGCCCAAACCTATGACACCGAAGCGGCACCGGTTCAATTACACGTCCAGCGCTTGTCGAAGCCAGATGGATCGGCACGGCGAAATTGCCCCTCGCCGATCCACGATCGCGCTGGTTGCCTACAGAAATGCTTCCGCTACGACCCGGATCGCATTGGCGTCGCCGCCGATCAGCAGCGTGGTTGCCTTGCTTTTCTTCCACGCGGCCGCGCGCTCGATGATTCGCTCGCGCGGGCCGACCAGCGACAAGTCGTCGACGAGCGCGTCGGGAACCGCGGCGACCGCCTCCTGACGCTTACCACCAAGAAACAGATCCTGAATTTTTTCCGCGTCGCCAGCCCATCCTTGGCGGCTCACGTGATCGGTGTAAAAGTTCTTACCCCGGGCACCCATGCCTCCGACGTAGAGCGCGATCCCGGGCTTGAGAGAATCGCGTGCGGCCTGCACATCCTTGTTGACGACGACATTGACGGAGACTGCGACTTCAAAATTATTCCATCCCTTGCCGCCTCCAGCCTTGCGGAACCCAGCCTCTAGATGCGGCGTGAATGTTTCGAGTCCTTTGGGCGTCGTCCAGACAGGAATGAATCCGTCGGCGATTTCGGCCGCGGTTTCGACCCCCTTCGGGGAGATCGTCGCCGTGTAGATCGGGATATCTGTGCGGCCATGCAAAATGCTGCGCAGCGGCTTGCCGAGACCGGAGGCACCCGGTCCCTTGTAGGGGAGCTGATAATACTCGCCCTGGAACTCGACCGGCTTTTCGCGCCGGAAGATCTCGCGCATAACGGCGATATACTCGCGCGTGCGCTTCAGTGGTTTGCCGTAGGCGACGCCGTGCCAACCTTCGATCACTTGCGGTCCCGAAGGTCCAAGGCCGACGATCATTCTGCCGCCGGAGAGCTGATCGACCGTCATCGCCTGCATCGCGCACATCGCGGGCGTGCGCGCCGGCATCTGCATGATCGCGGTGCCGAGTTTAATCTTGCTGGTCTGCGCCGAGATCCACGCAAGCGGAGTGATCGCGTCGCTGCCCCACGCTTCGGCGGTCCACACCGAATCATAGCCGAGCGCCTCCGCTTCCTTGATTCTCTCGATATCGATTCGGATCTGCGGTCCAAATCCCGCCGCCATCGTTCCCAGTTTCATCCTCGCATTCTCCCTAAAATTAATAGTGGCGCCTGCCCCACAATGCGCTGCTAAGCTACTTCAAACAGTCCAGCCGCACCCATCCCACCGCCAACGCACATTGTAACGACAACATATTTTGCGCCGCGGCGCTTGCCCTCGATAAGCGCGTGTCCAGTCATGCGAGAACCGCTCATGCCATACGGATGGCCGATCGAGATCGCGCCGCCGTTGACGTTGAGCCGTTCGTCGGGAATCTTGAGTTGGTCGCGGCAGTAGATAACCTGGCACGCGAAGGCTTCGTTGAGTTCCCACAGTCCGATATCGTCCATCTTAAGGCCGTTTCGTTCGAGGAGTTTGGGCACCGCGAACACCGGACCAATTCCCATTTCGTCCGGCTCGCATCCGGCCACCGCCATTCCACGGTAGATGCCGAGCGCGCTCAGGCCTCGTTGCTCGGCGAGCTTGCGCTCCATCAGTACGCAGACCGACGCACCGTCGGATAGCTGGCTCGCATTACCGGCAGTTATGAAGCCGCCCGGACCTTTCACGGGGGGCAGAGCGGCGAGTCCGGCCAGCGTCGTGCCAGGCCGATTGCATTCATCGCGCTCGAGAGTAATTTGCTGACGTGAGCTCTCGCCAGTCTTCCTATCCTCGAATTTTTTCGTAACCGTCGTCGCGACGATCTCATCGTTGAATTTTCCAGCCTGCTGCGCCGCAAAGGTGCGTTCCTGACTCTTAAAGGAATACTCGTCCTGCGCCTCGCGCGAGATTTTGTAGCGCTTCGAAACAACCTCGGCCGTGTCGATCATCGACATGTAAACTGCAGGTGCGTTCTTGAGCACCAGCGGATCACCCGAGCGGAAATTGTTCATGTGAGAGTTTTGCACGAGACTAATCGATTCGACGCCGCCCGCTACGACGATTCGCATCCCGTCGGCCATGATCTGCTTTGCGCCCATCGAGATGCTCATCAATCCCGACGAGCACTGCCGATCGACGCTCTGCCCCGCAACGCTGACCGGCAGTCCCGCCGCAACTGCGCATTGGCGCGCAATGTTGAAGCCCTGGGTGCCCTGCTGCAGCGCGGCGCCCATGATCAGGTCGTCAACTTCTCCCGGTTCGACTCGCGCGCGCTTGAGCGCCTCACGAATGATCGGTGCTGCCATCGAGGGCGACTCGATATCGTTGAATGCACCGCGATATGCTTTGCCGATCGGCGTGCGTGCCGTTGCCACTATTACAGCTTCTCTCATTCGAGGCTCCTTGGCTTCCGCGCCGCCGCTCGGGCGCGGCGCGGAGGGGAAATGCTGATCCGCATAGTGTCGCCACGGCGGGGATTTGGCAACCGCTCGCAACTATTGACATGCCGGATGTCACTATGTAACGGTCACCGCCGGTGGCCTGAAATCATATCGCAATAGCCGACCCGGCGCGCGCGAGTCCACGCCCGACCGCCGTCGCCACGAACTATTGCACGCGGTGGCGGACATAACGTTCGCGGACGGAAAAGGGAGTCTGTAATGGTCTATAAGTCCCCCTCGGGAGAGGAATTTCACGGCAAAATCGGACGCACCGTCAGCGAGTCCACGCCATGGTGGCCCGAATCAAGGCTGCCCAAGGCAGCGCCGAACGTAGTGGTTATCGTCCTTGATGATACCGGCTTTGCGCATTTCGGATGTTACGGATCGACGATTGAGACACCGAACGTGAATGATCTGGCCGCGAAAGGCCTGCGCTTCACCAGCTTTCATACCACCTCGATCTGCTCGCCTTCGCGGGCCTGCCTGATGACGGGACGCAATCATCACGCGGTGGGGATGCGTTCGATATCGAATTTCGACACCGGCTATCCGAACATGCGCGGAGCGATCACGCGGTCGGCCGCGACGCTCGCCGAGATTTTGCGCGACAACGGTTACGCGACTTTCGCCGCGGGCAAGTGGCATCTGGCGCCGATGGCCGAGTGTACCGCCGCGGGACCTTACCACAACTGGCCGTTGCAACGCGGTTTCGACCGCTACTACGGCTTCCTGCAAGGCGAGACCGATCAGTTTCATCCCGAGCTGACCTCGGACAATCATTTCATCGATCCGCCCGGTCGCTATGCGGACGGCTATCATGTGTCTGAGGATATCGTGGATCGCTCAATTAGGATGATCCGCGATTCAAAATCGCTCGTTCCCGAGCGTCCGTTCTTTCTTTACCTCGCTTTCGGGGCGACGCATTCACCGCATCAGTCGCCGCGCCAATATCTCGAAAAATACCGCGGGCGCTTCGACGCGGGATGGGACGCGGCCCGTGAGGAATGGCTCGCGCGCCAGAAGCGGATGGGAATCGTGCCCGCCAACACGCTACTTGCTCCGCACAATCCAGGCGTCAAGCCCTGGAAGGAATTGTCCCACAAGGAACGGATGTTCGCCGCTCGGCTTCAAGAGGCGTTTGCCGCGATGCTCGATCATACCGATGAGCAGATCGGGCGTCTGATTCGGTTTCTGACGGAACTCGAACTGCTCGACGACACGCTCCTTATCGTGATCTCCGACAACGGAGCCAGCCAGGAAGGCGGAGCTTCCGGAGTGCTCGACGAAATGCGCTATTTCAACGGGATGCGCGAGGATCTCGACGCAGCGGTTGCACGCCTCGACGATATCGGCGGACCCAACAGCCATTCCAATATCCCGTGGGGATGGGCGCAGGCGGGAAACACTCCGCTCAAATGGTACAAGCAGAACACCCATGGCGGCGGAGTGCGCGATCCGCTCATTGTTCACTGGCCGGCGCGGCTCGGCGCGCCTGGACAAGTTCGACATCAGTTCTGCCACGCGATCGACCTTGCGCCGACAGTCATGGACCTGGTTGGCATCAAGCCGCCAGAGGTTGTCGCTGGAGTGCCGCAGATGCCGATTCACGGTGTCAGCCTCGCGCCGGCGTTGACCGATCCAAACGCTCCCACCTCGCGCGATACGCAATACTTCGAGCAGGGAGGACATCGCGGAATCTGGCACAAGGGATGGAAAGCCGTCACCCATCACAAGTCGGGCGTTCCGTTCGACGATGATCAGTGGGAACTCTACCACCTCGACGAGGATTTCTCCGAGTGCATCGACTTGGCCAAGGACCAGCCCGCCCGTCTCAAGGAGATGATCGACCTGTGGTGGTCGGAAGCCGAACGCCACGGCGTGCTGCCGCTCGATGACCGCACAGTCAGCCTGCTCTTCCGCGCCGCGATGCGTCCAGGACTGCCGACCGCGCGCGAGCATTTTGTCTTCTATCCGCCCATCTCGCACATCGTCGCGGACGCATGCCCGCCGGCGGCGCGCGGATGGACGATGACGGTTGATGTGGACCATCCGCGGGACGGCGACGGCGCGCTGGTTTCGCGCGGCAGCATCAATAGCGGCTTCGTTCTTTACATCAAGCAATCCCGCCTGCATTTCGACTACAACTGTTTTCACGATCACACGCTTGTCGCCGCGACCGCGCCGCTCACGGCTGGCCGACACAAACTCGAGGTCCGCGTAATGCGCGTCGAGCAGAAGTCGGCCGAAGTCCGCGTGCTGGTCGACGATGACCTCGTTGGCGAAGGACGCATCCCGGATTTGCTCCGCATTCTGTCGAGCACGGGCATGGATCTCGGGCGCAGCCTGTCACCTGTGAACGGGGATTACGATGCGCCATTCGTTTATCCGGGACGGATTCACAAGGTAGTCGTCGACCTTGCAAGCGGCGGACCGTATCCGCGCGAAGTCGCGGCGCAGTCGCGCGCGGCGATGACGCGGCAATGACCAAGGTCGGGGTCGCTGATTCACGCGTAGCGCTAAGGCAAATCTCATGAAGGTCGAGAACGCATTTTATCCCACCACCGCCGGCCTCGCGGCACTTACCAACGATTCGTCGATCGCGCCGGTCGCGATGCTTAACCTGTTAAAATTCCGAAAGAAGGCGCTTTACAAGGACGGCCGTACCGACGATATCTCGGGTCTCGAAGCCTACCAACGCTATGCGAGCGCGATGACTAAGATCGTCGAGCGCGAGGACGGGAAAATGCTGTTCACCGGCAAAATCGAGGATGTCCTGATCGGCGAGATCGGCGATTTGTGGGACGTCGCTGCAATAATTGAGTATCCGTCGCGCGCGGCCTTTAAACGTATCCTAGCCTCGCCCGAGGTGCGGGAAATCTCCGTGCATCGCGAAGCCGGACTAGACGGCCAACTGCTGATAATTACCGAAGGTCTCTAAGATTTCACAATACTTCGCTGACGATGATTTCGAGCCCGGGGGCTTCGATGCCAAAGACGTCACCTGCGCAATTCCGCGACGGACGGAAGACACGGCGCCTGAATAACACCCGGCGAATCATCAACGCGATGCTAGAGTTGGTGCGCGATGGCGCCGTCGCGCCCCGCGCGGAAGAAGTAGCAACGCGCGCGGGAGTTGGACTGCGCACCGTCTTTCGGCACTTCGACGACATGGAAACCCTGTACCGCGAGATGGCTGCCGCGATGGAACGCGAACTAAAACCACTAGTCGCTGCGCCGCTCGCAGCGTCCGACCTCAAGGGAAAGCTCAACGAGATGATTGAGCGCCGTGCACGGCTGTTCGAACGCGCGCTGCCTTTCAAGGACGCCGCCGACATACATCGGCATCACTCGCCCTTCCTGCGCCGGAATTTCGCTATGCGACGAGATGAGGAACGCGCCGCGGTCGCCGCCGTGTTTTCGCCTTCAGCCCTGCACGACAAAACCATACTGGATGCGCTTGACCTGGTGATGAGCTTTACAGCATGGCAACATCTCCGTCGCGATCAAAAACTGTCACCCTCTGGCGCACGCCGCGCAGTCGCCTCGGCTGTAGCCGCACTAGCGACTACCGTCACTGAATCAGAATCCTGACTCCCTGCCGAAGAGAATAAAGTGGCGCGCCCGAAGGGAGTCGAACCCCCAACCCTCGGATCCGAAGTCCGATGCTCTGTCCAGTTGAGCTACGGGCGCGCGTTTGAGTGAATTGATGAGTTAGCGGATTTGCGATGACTTTTGAAGCGATCGTCGCTACGATATTAACCGTATCTGTCTCTTCGTTCAGCCGGAGCAGCGCGCTAGGAGGGCTCCGTACCGCGCGGATCCTGTCCTCGCAAGGACTTTCTCGTCACTTGGAATTGCTCTTCGCGCCCGTCGTGTCAAAACCCTGCATTTGCTGGCCGAGATATTGTATTTGCGTTCCAAGGTAGCCGACGCCCTTCTTTGCCTCGTCCATCGTCCAGTTGGCGCTGGTGTGAATTTTCGCCTGAAGCGCATGCATCTGGTCCCATACTTGTGCCTGCGCGCCTGAGGGGCTTTGTCCCGTCCAAGTAGCGGCCTCGTCCACGCAATCACCCGCAGCCTTTAGCCAGCGTGCAGCGCCGGCACGATCTTTATCCGCCAGAGCTTGGTCGGCCATAGACCTGTAATGAGAGGCCAACGCGAGGTCAGCGCGCGCAAAGGCGAGGTCAAGCTCGGTTCGCGACCCGACATTGCCATTCACGACATTACCGGCGAGTGTGTCCAGATCGGTCGCTGTCTTTTTGAGTGTGGATGCGTCCGTTGCGCTTGCACGTCCTGCTTCAATGCGGATCAGCGCAGCCCCGGTCCGGATCTCCGAGGCAGCCCCGGTAGTGTCGCCCTTGACGTAGAGATCCGCTGCGCGATGAAAATGACGGTCTGGCTCACCGATCAATGAATTAAGGACAGAATCCGGAACGGTGACTTGTGCCGACGAAGTGCCAGCAGCGCTAGCCAAACGAGGGACATTCGCAACTGCGACACCGGTAATTAGACCAGCAAGAGCGACCAGCGTCCAAAACTGAATTTTGCGCATCAGCAACACTCCCGAGTGCTTGATGCATATAAGCATACCCCGGCAGACCTCTCGATTCACGCCGTACGCTGATAAAACATAGGGCGCTTGGCGGTTATCTATCCTGGATTCCCCTGGATTCGGCGCGCAATCGACTTCACCGTTCAAGATAATCTCACCCGTAAGCGAATTTCGCGATCGGGCTGCCGCATCGTATGAGCAACCGTATTCATGAGCGCAGTCGTGCATTCGTTGCCCTTGGCGGATTTCGCTGCCCAGCGGTACACTTTCTCTGACAAGCCGTGTCCGATCTCGTCTGGCCAGCACGTCCGGCCGGAAGATTTTCCATTTACGATTTTGGAATTTGGTGGTAACGTCCCTACCTGTTGTAGGAATGGGCCATCAAACCGTGTTGCCGGCCAGCCGGTCGTAGACGTTAGATCGCCTCTGTGACGGTCTGGCTTGCAACCCTCAATCGAACGAGAAAGTGGGAGGACTCGAAACATGAGGAGGACTTTTAGCATCATCGCAGGAGCGATCCTGGTCGTAACGCTCGGCGCGCCAGCTTGGGCGCATCCGGGAAATGGCAAAGGTGGTGGCGGCGGCGAATCGCAGGCAGGCGGATTGCCAGGTCTCGAGGATCGCGTCGACGCGCTTCAATTGCAGGTGACCACGCTTCAAAATGATGTCAGCACACTCACCGGCGAGGTTATGGATCTGCAAGGGCAGAACAACTGGGCCGTCGTCGATTCCGACGGTACCGTCGAGCGCAACAGCGGCGCTTCGGAATCCGTTAAAGCCACCATCACCGGGACTGGTGTTTACGACGTGGTGTTCTATACCGACGGCAGCCAAACGAGCGTGAAGTCGGTGGCCGATTGCGCTTATGTAGCGACTCTCGGCGACACTGGGTCGAGCCCTTCACCGGTTGGATTCATCGGTGTTTCGAGCGATGGCACGGGCGGCGTCCTCGTTCAGACTTCCACACTGGACACCAC
>JAJZAG010000079.1 GCA_021799555.1 Deltaproteobacteria bacterium
CGCCGTCAATGGACTGCTCGAATTGTCGCCATCGCTGCACATTGTAACCGACGCTATCGCCGATATCGGCACGGACGCAGACCGGGTCCGCGCGCATTGGAAAGCCGCCGGTGTCGATTTCGTAACCGTAACGCAGCTAAAGAATATGGTCCTCAATCAATGATCGGGGCTCAGTCAAACTGCGGAGACACAGAGACGATGGAGTCCACCGAATGGTCGGCGCCGAAGACAACCACTGAGGCCGACGCGAGGGCGTTAGGCGATCCGAGCAGCCGCCCCGTAGTGCAGTTCCAGCCGCTTCGAGCGATTGTGGCGCTCCTGCTCACGGTTTGCGCCTTCGGTTTGTACGAGTTCGTGCTGGTTAGCTTCTGGTCATCCTCCATGCTGGGGATTCATGAGCCGATACCGTGGCTGGCGTTCTGCGCACTCGCGGCCGCGATGATCCTCGGACTTGCGGCAATTCGCACCTCGCTTGGAATATGGTCGCCTCACGCGAAGCTGGGTCTGGCGATCCTTGCGATTTTCACATGTGTCGTGATCGGAGTCGGCGGGGGCAGGTTCGCAAGCTATCTCGTGCGCGGAACCCTGAATCCCTCTTTCCATCTCGCGCTCGCGCGCGGCGATCGCTTCCCAGCCTTCGCGCTCGCCGATCAATCGGGCCGCATTGTTCGCTCATCCACCGCGTTATCGAGGAGCTCGACTGTGGTCTTCATCTATCGCGGAGACTTTTGTCCGTTTGCACGGCAAGAGTTAGCGGAATTGACGGCGATAACGCCCGAACTGCAGGGCGCCGGCGCGGGGGTTATCGCGATCAGCGCCGATCCGGTCGCTCGATCGAAGATTCTTGCCGGTTACCTGCACACCAGTATTCCGCTATTGAGCGACGATCACGAAACCGTATTGGCTCCCATAGGCCTGATTCAGCGCCATCGCGACGGTCAGCCAGACAGCGCGATTCCCGCCTTCTTCGTCCTCGATCGATCGGGGACGGTGCGATGGATTTTCACTTCGCGCTATTATCGGGTGCTACCAAGCGCCGCCGTCCTGTTAAGGGCGGTGCGCGCGGTCACGCAATCGGCGTCAAATTGATTGCTTGAAGCATCAGGCGCATCGCCTCGCCTGGCTCCGCCGCTTGCAGAATCGATCCGATTCCCGCCATTCCGGCCGGAAGCGCATCCGGATCTGCGCGACGCATCAATTCGCGCGCGCTGTCGGGCGAGATTCCGCCTAGACCGTAAACCGGAATCGATGCAGCGCGGCACGCGGCGTTCAGCCCGGCGCTTCCCCAAGCCGAGCCTTGCGCGGCCTTCGAAATCGGATCAAAGACAGGACCGAAGACGGCGAAATCCGCACCCTCGTGCGCCGCCTCCGCAACCGCGCCTGGGGAGTGGGTGGATAACCCGACCAAAAAATCCGGTCCGCCGAGTCGGCGCGCCGCCGCCACGCCGATCGAATCCGCCGGAAGATGGACACCATCCGCGCGCGCGGCGAGCGCGATATCCACGCGCTCGTTCACCAGCATCGGTGCGCCGTAACGCGAGCACAGCACCCGCATCTCGAGCGCTAAACGGTAGCGCTCGCGAGCGGGCAAGTCCTTATCACGCAATTGCAAAGCAACCATGCCCGGCGGCGCTGCGGACAGCGCGGCCTCGCACGCCTGCTGCAGTGAGCCGTTATGCACCGCCGTCCGGTCGGTTATCAGATAGAAGCGAAAATTCGCGCGCCGCACTGCGTTACTGGATCATTCCCGTGATCGGACTCGAGGCCGTCGCGTAAAGCTTGCGTTCGATTCTTCCCGCTAGATAAGCCATCCGCCCTGCTTCGACCGCAAGCTTCATGGCCCGCGCCATCGCGAGCGGGTCCTTCGCCCCGGCGATCGCGGTGTTCATCAGAATCGCATCGCAGCCAAGTTCCATCGCGTAGGCCGCGTCCGACGCCGTACCTACGCCCGCATCGACGATCACGGGCACCTTTGCCTGCTCAATAATGATCGCGAGATTGTAGGGATTGCGGATGCCGAGTCCGGAGCCGATCGGCGCCGCCAGCGGCATCACCGCCACGCATCCGATCTCCTGCAAACGCAGGCAGGCCACGGGATCGTCAGTGATATAGGGCAGCACCTTGAAGCCCTCCTTGACCAAAGTGCGCGAGGCTTCGAGCGTCGCCGCAACATCGGGAAATAGAGTCTTCTGGTCGCCGATCACTTCGAGTTTGACCATGTCGCCGACGCCTACCTCGCGCGCGAGACGGCAGGTGCGCACCGCTTCTTCGGCGGTGTAGCACCCAGCGGTGTTCGGCAGAATCTGGTAGCGCTTGGGATCGAGATAGTCGAGCAGATTCTCCGAATTGCGATCAGTGATGTTGACCCGGCGCACCGCGACGGTAACGATTTGCGCGCCGCATTCCTCGACCGCGCGGCGGGTTTCTACAAAATCCTTGTATTTGCCGGTGCCGACAATCAGGCGCGAGTTGAATTTTTTGCCGGCAAGTTCAAATTGGCTATTCAAGGTATCACCTCGCTCGCCGCAGACAGGAAAGCCGCGGCCCTTCGAGTTCATCCGCCTCCGACGAAATTGATTATTTCGACTTCGTCACCAGCGTGCAGTATCGTCGCAGCGTATTCCGACTTCGGAACCACCTGCCGATTGATCTCGACCGCAATTCGCTGCGGCCTCATCTTAAGCCGCTCAACCAACGCGCTCAGCCGAGCGTCGCCCTCGATCCGGCACGGTTCGCCGTTTACCGTAATTGTAATTGTCGCTTCAGCCATCGAAGAAAGCCGCTCTCCGGGCGCCCGGGGCAGCGGCTTTCGGCCGAACTTCGATCGTTCGGTCGTTGCGGGCTTCCCTACGCCGGCATTACCCGGATCAGGTTCGAGGGGTTCTCTCCTGCGAGAGCTCTCAGCGCGTACCACGCGCACCCCCACCCTTCAAGATTTATAGCACGGCGCCACGGATCGAAAAACCGTCCGCAAGCACCTCGACAGCGCAGAATCGCGGACTCAGTCCACAGGCACGCGACAAGCTTCATTGACTGTCCTTCCCGCCGGTGGTTATCTGATTGCGCTTTCAATCGATATGTAAGTTTTCCATGCGCAGGCGGAGATCGCGGCTGCGGGAGTATGAAATCAGGCGTGATCCGTCCGGGCCATTTTTTCCGGTTCGGGCACTTTTCATTGAATCTACGAGCTTATTGCGATGAATCTCGAGGAGCAGCGCCCCACCGTAGCCGAAATAGATCTTGGTGCGCTACGCGCGAACTATCACGCGCTGCGCGCCATCGCCGCGCATCACGAACTGATGGTGGTCGTCAAGGCGGACGGCTACGGGCACGGAGCGGTGACGGTTGCGCGCGCGCTCGGCGCCGAAGGATGCCGCAATTTCGGAGTCGCCACCATCGACGAAGCGCGCGAGTTGCGCCGCGCCGGTATCGGCGCGCGAATCTTTCTACAGGCCGGGTTCTTCGCGGCACAGGCGCGCGAAATTGTCGCCCTTGAGCTTACGCCGTTTGTCTTCGATGTCTCCCTGATTGCGCCGCTTGCGGCTGCCGCGAACGCCTCCGGCGCTAGCGCCCAGTTTCCTATCCATCTCAAAGTTGATACCGGTGCGAGCCGACTCGGCATATTACCCGGCGAATTACCCGCCGTGATGGACGCGATGCGCTCAGCGCCGGCGCTCAATCTCGAAGGCGTGTGTACCCTTCTGGCCAACGCGGGCGATCCTTCAAGCCCAATCACCGACCGCCAGCTCGAGGTCTTTCACGCGGCCCTCGAAACGCTCGCCGCCGGCGGCTTTGCACCGAAAATCTCTCACGTCGCGAACTCGGCTGCGCTCGTGCTGCGCGACGATTCGCATTTCAACCTTGCCCGTCCGGGTCTCGCCATCTATGGCCTGCCGCCAGTGGTCGCCGTGCGCGAACGCGTCGCGCTGCGGCCAGTGATGACCTTCAAGACGCGGCTGATGCAGACCAAACGGATTGCCGCCGGTAGCGGAGTCGGGTACGGCCACACATTTATCGCCCCGCGCGAGAGTCTTATCGGCGTGCTGCCCGTGGGCTACGCGGACGGCTACCGGCGTGGGCTTCAACATGGCGGTGAAGTTTTGGTGCGCGGCGAACGCGCGCCGGTAATCGGCGCGGTCTCGATGGATTTGACCACAATCGATCTAACGGACGTGCCCGGCGCCGCAGTCGGCGACGAGGTGATATTGTGGGGGAAGACCCGCGACGCGCGCGGCGCCGAAGCCTCAATCAGTGTCAACGACGTTGCCCGGCTGGCGCAGACGATCTCTTATGAAATGCTTTGCACAGTTGGGAAACGCGTGCCGAGAATCTGCCGAGAATAGATCGATGTGCATCGCGCGCGATGCGGAAAGGGCAAGAGACCGAAATGGATAGCGACAGGATTACCATCCGGCGCGCATTGCTGGGCGTCTCCGACAAGGACGGGTTGGCCGACTTCGCACGCGCGCTCGCCCGCCACGGCGTCGAATTGATCTCGACCGGCGGCACTAGAGCTTCCCTTGAAACCGCTGGCTTGCGGGTCAAAGCGGTTGAGGAGTTCACCGGATTTCCCGAAATGCTCGACGGGCGGGTCAAGACGCTGCATCCTAAAATTCACGGCGGGATTCTCGGTCGCCGCTCTGTGCCAAGTCATCAGCAGCAGATGAAAGATCACGGAATCGAGCCTATCGATCTCGTGGTCGTCAACTTCTATCCGTTCGAGAAAACCGTCGCGAAGCCGGGTGTCACCCGCGACGACGCGATCGAAAACATCGATATCGGAGGCCCAGCTCTCGTGCGTGCCGCGGCCAAAAACTACCCCGACGTCGCGATAGTTGTCGATCCCGCCGACTACGCCGCGATCACCGCCGAGCTCGACGGCAATGCCGGTGCCGTGAGCCTCGCCACGCGATGGCGTCTGGCCCGCAAGGCGTTCGCGCGCGTCGCCGCCTATGACTCCGCGATCGCCAACTGGCTCGGCGCCAATTCGGGCGACGGCGAGCCGTCGGTCCTCGGCGAGACCTTCAGCTTGACCCTCGAGCGCGAGCAGAAGCTCCGCTACGGCGAGAATCCTCATCAAGAAGGCGCGCTGTACGGCAGCTTCCTCAGCATCGCCGAGCAGCTCCACGGCAAGGAGCTCTCCTTCAACAACGTCTTCGACATCAGTTCGGCCGTCAATCTGATGCTCGAATTTGCGGACGAGCGACAGGCCATCGTCGCGATTCTGAAACACAATACGCCGTGCGGAGTGGGTCTCGGCGCGACGCTGAAAGCTGCGTGGGACAAGGCGTTCGCGACCGATCCCGACTCTCCGTTCGGCGGAATAATCATCTCGAACCGCCCTTGGGACATAGAGTTCGCGCGTGCGGTCGATGAGCTTTTCACCGAGGTTCTGATCGGTCCCAACTTTCCCGCCGAGGTGCTCGAGTTTCTTAAGAAGAAGAAAAATCGCCGCCTGATGCGCTTTCATCCCGAGGCGGTTCCACGCGGCGAATTGGATCTCAAGAAAGTCGTCGGCGGATTGCTGGTTCAGTCGCCGGATTTGTCGATCGAAGATCCGCGCAAAGGCAAGATCGTCACGCGGCGCGCTCCGACCGGCGCGGAGCTTCGCGCGCTCGAGTTCGGCATCAAGGTCTGCAAGCATATCAAGTCCAACGCGATCGCATTCGTCGCCGAAGATCGCACTCTCGCGATCGGCGGCGGCGCAACCTCGCGGATCGATCCGGTGTACGCCGCACGCGAGAAGGCCGAGCGCCTGAAAGTCTCGCTCGCTGGCTCCGTCCTCGTTTCCGAAGCCCTGTTCCCGTTTCCGGACGGCCCCACGCTCGCGGCTGAAGCGGGCGCAACCGCGATTGCACAACCTGGCGGCGCCGTTCGCGACGAAGAAGTCATCGCCGCCGCCGACAAGTACGGACTGGCGATGGTCTTCACGGGAGTGCGCCATTTTCGCCATTAGTCGAACCCGCCAATGAAAGTTCTCGTCATCGGAAAAGGAGCGCGCGAGCACGCGCTGTGCTGGCGTTTGCATCAAAGCCAGTCGGTATGGAGGCTTTACTGCGCGCCCGGCAATCCGGGAATCAACCAGCTCGCCGAGCCTGTCGCCGTCGAACCGGGCAATTTCCCGGCGCTGATCAGTTTCGTTCGCGAAAACAAGATCGACCTGACGATCGTTGGTCCCGAAGACCCTCTCGCCGCCGGAATCGTGGACGAGTTCCGCGCCGCCGGCCTTGCCATATTCGGCCCAACGCGCGCGGCCTCGCGACTCGAGACCAGCAAGTCGTTCGCGAAATCGGTGATGCAATCCGCGCGCGTGCGCACCGCCCCGTACCGAGTCTTCGACGACGACAACGACGCGCGCGCTTACGTCCGCTCGCTCGATCGTCCCCTGGTAGTCAAGGCTGACGGCCTTGCGCTCGGTAAGGGTGTCACCGTATGCGCCGATCGGGCTGGCGCGCTCGCCGCGATCGACGCAGCGATGACCGAAGCGAAATTCGGCGCCGCGGGGAAACGCGTCGTTATAGAGGAATTCCTCACCGGAGAGGAAGTTTCGTTCTTCGCACTCTGCCACGGCGAAGATGCGGTCGCGTTCGGCTTGTTCCAGGATCATAAAGCTGCCTTCGACGGCGACCGCGGTCCGAACACCGGCGGAATGGGCGCGTACTCGCCGCTGCCGCAATTCGGTGCGGATCTCGAAGATCGAGTGATGAGAGAAATCGTTCGCCCTGTTCTGCACGAGATGGCCGTGCGCGGAACTCTTTTCACCGGATTATTGTTCGCCGGTTTGATGATTGACGGGGGTGGTGAGATCAACGTGATCGAATTCAACGCGCGCTTCGGCGACCCGGAAACCGAAGCGCTGATGATGCGCTTCGACGGCGATCTCGCCGCGACCCTGCTCGCCGCCGCCGAGGGCCGTATCGCCGACGCCGATGTGCGCCTGTCGCCGCGCTCCGCCGTAACAGTGATTCTCGCCTCGGGTGGATATCCGGAAGCCTACCGCAAGGGAATCCCGATTTTCGGCCTCGACCGGATTGAGGGCGCGGTACCGTCGGACCTCAAGGTTCAGTGGGCGATGAAAAAGATCCGCGTCAAGGTCTTCCACGCCGGCACCGCCCTAAAGAACGGCCAGCTTGTCACCGATGGCGGCAGGGTGCTCGCGGTCACCGCGATGGCGTCAAACCTCGAGACCGCCGTCACGGCGGCCTATCAAGCCGCCGACATGATAGAATTCGAAGGCAAGCACCTGCGCCGTGATATAGCGCATCGCGGGCTCGCATGCGGCGGAAGACCCGCCTGAATGAATTGCAAGGAGTACTTTAAGTGTTGCCTGAACCAAAAGCCGCCGGCGCCTCCGGCGATTCAACTGCAACCCCGGTCGCGCACGCGGGCGCCCTCGCTGAAGCAATCGACGCGCTGCGCTCGTCCGAGCTGGTCGTCTATCCGACCGAGACGTTTTACGGACTCGGCGCCGATCCGTTTTCATCGTCGGCGCTCGAACGCCTATTCGCCGCCAAGGGTCGCGAGCCTGGCAAGACCGTCGCGCTCATCGCCGCCGATTCAGCCTCTGCGCTCGAGCTTGCGCGCGTGGTTTCTCCCGTCGCGCGGCGGCTGGCTGATTCGTTTTGGCCGGGCGCGCTGACGATCGTACTGCCCGCGCGCGACGGACTCCCGGCGGCGATCGTCGGTCCCGATGGCGGCGTCGGCGTGCGCGTCTCGGCGCATCCGGTTGCCCGCGCGCTGGCCGCAGGCCTCGGGCATCCAATTACAGCAACCAGCGCAAATCGGGCCGGCGAACCGCCCGCAACAACCCAAAACCAGGCGCGTCGCGCGCTCGGAGGTAAAGTTAAGGTGTTTCTTGAAGGTGGAACCCTGGGCGCAACCGCGCCGAGCACCGTCGTCGCGATCACAAATCGGAGTTGGCGGATAATCCGTGCGGGCGCGATAAGCGAGCTTCAACTCACCGCCGCGCTCTCCGGCCAGGAGCTCGAATGACTCAGCAGTCCGACACGATGACCGGCGAGCGGATCGAGCCCTTTCGCGCCCTAATCTATGACCGCACCGTCACCGGCGATCTCGCAAGCGTCGTCGCGCCTCCCTACGATCTGATCGATGCGGCTCGGCAAGGCGAGCTGTACGAACGCAACCCTTATAATATTGTGCGGCTCGAATTTGGACGCGACGCCGATCGCTACGCGGCCGCTGCGGCGACGATGCGCGAGTGGATCGCCGCCGGAGCGCTGCGCCGCATCGCGCGCCCCGCGATATTTCATTACACACAGCGCTTCATGGTCGAAGGCCGCGCGCTAGTCCGAACCGGACTTATCGCGCGATTCCGGCTCGAGTCTTTCGGCGCGGGCAGAATTTTGCCGCACGAGAAAACTTTTCCCGCCGCCAAGGAAGATCGCCTGAAGCTTCTCACCGCCATCCGCACCAACACGAGTTCGATCTTCGGCCTATACTCGGGCCGGCATCCGGACCTCGACCGCATGCTCGCCCAAGTCGCCAGGCGAGCGCCGCTCATCGAACTGACCGACGATCTCGCGATTCGCAACGAACTCCGCGCGATCGATGATCCGGCGGAACTCGCGATCATCCAGCGCTCGCTCGCAACGCCGCGCGTACTGATCGCCGACGGGCATCATCGATACGAAACCGCGTTGAATTATCAGCGCATCCGCCGCGCGGCCGAAAATCCCGGCACCGCACAGGGTTACGACTACACGATGATAACGATGGTGGCGTGCGACGACCCGGGCCTCGTGATTCTGCCGACGCATCGCGTCGTCCGTCGCCTGCGCGCCGACGCGGTCTCTGGGTTCGCGGCCAACGCCCGAAAGGTTTTTGACCTCGAGGAAGTCGCCGCACCCGATACGCTGCGCGCGCGCCTTCGCAGCGCCGGAAGCGGCGCGCTCGCAGTCGCGCTTAAGGGCCATCGAACGCACTACCTGCTGAAACTTCACGATCGCGCCGCAATCGACGCAGCGATTCCTGAGACTTCCCCCGCGGTGCGCGGACTAGACGTGACGGTCCTGCACGCGCTCGTCTTCGATCGGATTTTTTCCCTCACTGCAGCCGAAATCCGCAAGGGCGGTAATATCGACTACACGATTGACGCGCCTGGCGCGCTCGAAGCAGTCGCAAATGGCAGCGCCGACGGCGCGTTCCTCATGAATCCCCCGTCTATCGCCGACGTCGAGCAGGTCAGCGACTCGGGCGCGACGATGCCGGAAAAATCAACCTACTTTCATCCCAAGCTCCTGACCGGATTGGTCATGAATCCGCTCGAAGATTGAGTCCGAGCGCACTTGCGAACGGCTTCATGCGATGACAGCGCGGCGCGCATCCCTGATTCTCGTTCGCCACGGCGAAACCGAGGGCGAATCGAGCATCCGCTATCACGGCCGCAACGACGTGCCGCTGTCGGAGCTGGGGCGAGCACAAATTCGGGCAGCGCGCGCCGCAATCGAAAAGAATCGGGCCGGCGGGTCATTCGAGCGCGTCTTCACGAGTCCTCTGGTTCGCGCCATCGAGAGCGCGCGGATAATCGCCGCGACGCCGCCGCCGATTATCCTAGAAGAATTCGCAGAAGTGCATTTCGGCGAATTTGAGGGACTGACCCGCGCAGAAATCCGCGCGCGCTTTCCCGACGAATACGCGCGATGGCGCTCCGACCCGCTGTCGCCCGCGTACACCTACCCCGGCGGTGAGAGCCGCGCCGCGTTCGCCACCCGCGTCGAGCGCGGTGTGGTAAGGATGCTATCGCTATGGAACCTCGAATCGCCGCGCCGCGCCGCGGATGCTCTCGTCGTCGCGCATCGCGGAGTAATTCGCACGATAGTACAGACGCTCGCCGGCGCCGCGCCCGAGGTCGAGCTCGGATCGATTCAGATTCTTGAATACTCCGGTATCTGGAAACCGGCCGCCCTCGATCTCGTCGGACATCTCGACGCCGTGCGCGAATAAGCTCCCGTTCAGAGGCGTCGCAGCACGCCCCACCATCGCCGCTCGCAATTCTCCATCGCGATCTCGAACGACAGGTCCGCGTACGCGGCAACCATCGTGAATTTCCCCGACGCGCGCGCGAGCAGCTCAAGCGTCGCGGGAACCGTGTAGCGCACCGGAATCAGATCGCGCGTCTTCACGGTCCGATCGGAAAACTCGATCTCGCATTCCAGATCGAAGATCGAGTGAATGCCCGAATACCACGGCGCCGGGCGGCTATGCGCGCGAACTGCGACCTTCGCTCCGCACACGTTCAGCGTTCGCTCGCGCCATAGCTTGCGCGCCCGCGCGACGCGCGGCTCGCCGTGCCGATCGATATCGATCACATATAACCCTCCGCGCCGGAGCGCTGCTGCGACGGATTCAAGATGCGACACAATCGCCGCGTTCGCCGTCATCACGGGAAACGTCTCGGACATGAAGATCGCGGCGTCGAATCCGCGCGCGGGAATTTTGAAGCGTTCGATCGGCCTGCGGTAGAAGCGGATATTTTTGAGCCCTCGCGATTCGCGCTGTCCCGCCGCGATCATCGTGGCCGAACGATCAATTCCGGCGACTTCGATCCCGCCGCGCGCGAGTATCTGCCCATGCGGCGAATTGCCACACGCCAGATCGAGCACGCGCTGGACCGGCTGCGGCGCATGGCGCTCCCAGACCTTGCGCAGAAACCGCACCTCCTCGCCAATCTCGTACGGCTGCTCCTTGTGAACGCGGCGGAAGATATCGGGAAATTCGTAAATGCTCGGCACCATCGCGCGCAAGTCTAGCCGCCGGCGCTCGATGCGCAAATGCCCGCCGCTCGACATGCTTCGATTGCGCTTGAGCTTTTCGCGCCAGCGCGATAATCCCGAACGGTACAATACCTGCCTGAACGACCGTTTAGGGAGTGCGAATTCGATGACGAAGGCGCTGGATGGAATCAAGGTGATCGAGATCGGCCAGGAGATTCAAGGCCCCTTCGCTGGCCTGTTTCTCGCCGACATGGGTGCCGCCGTGGTCAAGATCGAGAACAAGGAGACCGGCGATCTGAGCCGCTGGATGCTGACCGCGCTGATCGGCGGACCCGAGGTCCGCAACGCGCAAGTTTCTCACTACTTTATCGCGATGAATCGCGGCAAGCGCAGCATCTCGTGTGACCTCAAGAATCCTCAAGCCATCGAACTGGTGCGCCGGATGGCGAAGAGCTACGACGTTCTCTTGACCAACTACCGCCCCGGCGTCCTCGATCGCCTCGGTCTCGGCTTTGACGAGATCAGAAAGCTGAACCCGAAGATTGTCTATGCGCAGGGCAGTTCGTGGGGACCAAAGGGCCCCTGGGTGATGCGCCCCAGCCGCGACACGCTGGCTCAGGCTGCGAGCGGCTTGATGGCAAAGACGGGGATGCCATCGGACCCTCCCCTGCCCGCGGGTATCCTCGCCGCCGATCACTCAGGCGGTCTGAGCCTCGCCAGCGGCATTCTGGCCGCGCTGTTCGCACGCGAAAGGACGGGCAAAGCACAGAAGGTCGACGCGTCGATATATGGCACAATGATCGCCATGCAGGGGATGGAGATAAATTACACCTCGATCACCGGCAACGAGCCCGAACGCGCGGGCCGCGGGCATCAGTTTCTGCACGGCGTATGGGGCGCATTTCCAACCAGCAACGGACATATCTGTATCGCGGGCGTCGATGACAAGCGCTGGCCGGCGTTCTGCCGAATCGTGGGTATCGAGCATCTCGAAAAAGACCCCGAGTACAGCGACAACGTGGTACGCAATTTTCACGGCGACAAGATCGCCGCCGTGCTTGACGCGATCTTCCCGAGAAAGACCAGCGCCGAATGGCTCGCCGCGTTGAACGACGCCGATATTCTCGCGACCGAAGTCGTCGATTACCGCACGATGCTGAAAAGCGAGCAGGCCCGTGAAAACGGCTATCTCCTCGAGCTCGACCATCCGATCGCCGGCCGCGTGCTCGTCTCGGGTACGCCGGTCTCAATTAATGGCGAAGTCGAACTGCAGGCGCGGATGCCGCCGGAACTCGGCCAGCACGCCGAAGAGGTGATGCTCGAGCTCGGATACTCGTGGGAAGAAATCGGCGCGATGCGCGAGTCGGGCGCGATCCTGTAGCGCCGCACGTGCGCCTCATATACTCGCACGATGGCCGATCGGCATATCGTCGCGATGGGCGGAGGCGGGTTCTCTACGAAACCAGGCCATCCTCTGCT
>JAJZAG010000080.1 GCA_021799555.1 Deltaproteobacteria bacterium
AAAATCGCGCAGCTTCTTGAGCGTCAGGGTATGCCCCAAGTGCAGGTCCGGCGCGGTCGGGTCCATGCCAAGCTTGATCCGCAGCGGGCGGTCAAGATTGAGCTTGGCCTCGAGCTCGGCGGGGGAAATTACCTCGACGGCGCCGTGCCCGAGCGCGGCGGCGCGTTCAGCGGCGCTCGAGGAGTTTTGCTTGCTAATCGCGCTCATCGCCGGGACTTCGATGCCACAGCGTACCGGAAAGCGCGTCCCGATCAAAAACCCCGGCGCCCGAAGCACGGAAACGGCGCCTCAGCGGCGGAGGTTCTCGCGGTCGCGTCCGGTGGCCGCCCAAGTTACAGCGGAACGCGAGAAGTGACCGTCCCGCAGGGCCGGAGCCACGGCAACCAAGCGGCGGCGTTGCAGCCGCGCGCGCAATCTGCGAAGCGACATGCGCCCGGGAATCGGCCGCGAACTCGAAGCGATTGCGCGACTCGCCGGCTCACCCCTCTCGAGTGGGCAGACGCGGCTTCGCGGCGTAAACCAGGCCGGCCCAAAACATAGGCAAAGCCAGTGAAACTGCGCCTCGCTCAAGTCGCGCACGCAGGCGCCAATCCTCAGATAGTCGCCAAACGCGCCATGTTGGCACGCCAAGCCGTTTCGCGTCATGCGATGCGGCTGCGGACGCGGGTCGATAGCCGCTCCGCAGAGCAGCGCGCTGATGCGAAAGAAAAACCTGAGCGCGGCGGCGGCGGACGTGAATCTCGGAATAAACTGCCGATTCATGGGGATCCCCCTTTCACGGCGGGCGCGGCGCGGTGTGATTTGGCGCGGCGTCCGATCGGGGCGGCTGCCCCGGTCAACTCCGGAACGGCGCCCCTGCGATGCATACGTAGCGCACGAATAGCTCAAATGTCAACAGCTAGACATATTAAATATCCAATGGTTAGCAAACTGATCGGGCAAAGATTCCTACAGTCCGGCGAACGCGGCTATGCCGATCTTGACCCGGCTAGACTCGCTGATTGTAGCGGCCCATCGCACGCTCGAGGCCTTCGGAAATGATCGCCTCGACCGCCTCGGCGGCGCGAGCCAGCGCCGGCGCAAAATCCGCAAGCTCTTCGGCGCGCATCGGCCGCAGCACATAATCGCGCGGGTCGTCATCCGCGACCGGCCGCCCCAGGCCAATCCGCACCCGAATAAAGTCATTGGTGCCGAGCGCCTCGGCGATCGAGCGCACGCCACGATTTCCGGCGTCGCCGCCGCCGCGCTTGATTCGCAGCCGATGAACTTCCAGATCGAGATCATCGTGGACCACGATCAATTTTGCGGGTGCGACCTTGAAGTAACCCAGCAGCGCGGCCACGCATTCGCCCGACGCGTTGTAGAACGTCTCGGGCCGGACCAGGATTGCGCGGTGGCCCGCAAGTTCGGTTTCGGCCGTAGCACCCGCGAAGCGCCGCCGAGAGATCTGAACTTTCTTCGACTCGGCCAGACGATCGAGCGTCATGAAGCCGACATTATGCCGCGAACGCGCGTAGTCGCCGCCCGGATTTCCGAGCCCGGCGACGACCCATTCGATTGGCGAGGATGATTCGGCGGGTCCCTCGGATATTTTTCGCTTTTGGGCTCGGAATCCGCCGAACAGCCTGCCTAGCTTGCTCATCGCCGGTTACGCCGCCTGTTACCGCGATTGGGAGAGCGGCTTGCGAGTACCGGCGCGCGCTCCCCGGCAAGCAGAGGAGCAAGCGCCCGATAGAGCGCGCTCATCTCGGCCGGTGTCCCAATCGATATCCTGAGCCCGTCGCGGAGCATCGGAGTAGCAAAGTGCCGCACCAGGATTCCCGCCCTCCGCAGTCCGCGTGCGATCGGACCAAGGTCTCGTCCCGGCATCCGGGCAAGCACGAAATTGGACTCGGACGGCGCAACGGAAAAGCCGAGCTTGCGCAATCGCTCAATCGCCTCGGCGCGTGTAGCCTTTACACGCGCGACGTTTCGGCGCATCCATGCGGCGTCGTCCACGGCGGCGGCTCCGGCAGCCAGCGCGATACGGCTGAGGTTGTACGAATCCTTGACCTTGAGGAGAGCCTCGATTACTTCGGGATGCGCGAAGCACAAGCCCAGGCGCATCCCGGCCAGCGAGAACGATTTTGACAACGTCCGCAAGATGACCAGGTTATGATGGCGGCGCAGGATCCGCAGCGCGTTGTCTGCGGCGAAATCGACATAGGCCTCGTCAATAATCAGCAGGCGGCCAGCGAGCGCGCCGGCGAGCGCGCTCAGTTTCGCAATCGGCGTAAAGCTTCCCGAAGGAGAATTGGGATTGCAGACGATCGTCAACCGCGCGCGGGCGCGCACCAATTCGGGTATGGGCAGGATAAAGTCCGGACCGAACGCGACGCGGGCGACTCGCGCTTCCTGAATCTCGGCCAGCGTATCGTAAAGCGAGTACGTCGGTACCGGATAGGCAACCTTATCGCCCCGTCCGAGCACCGCCCTAAACAGCATCCCGAGCAGCTCGTCGGAGCCGTTCCCGGCCAGGATCATGTCGCGCGGCACGCGATAGTATCGCGAGGCGGCGGCGACAAATTCGTCGCCGCGCGGCGCCGGATAAAGCCGCAGCGCGCCGCCGGTTGCCTTCGTGACGGCGCGCCGCACTTTTGGCGAGGGCGGATACGGATTCTCGTTGGTGTTGAGCTTGATCAGCTTTTCACCCGGACGTGGTTGTTCGCCGGGCGTGTACGCCGCCATCTTTTTGATCGAATCTCGAAACATCAGTGGATAGTTCCAGTCAGCGCGCTGTAGCCGGTATCGTGCCCGTTGGCCGCTGCAAAGGCAGCTTTACACTCGCGCCGATTTGGCTTGACCGATAGCATGCGTCGATAACCTCGACCGCGCGAAGTCCGTCGATACCGTCCGGATGCGGCGCGGCGCGGCCGGCGATCGCGTCGGCGAAATTGCGGGCCAGCGAGCGAAACGGAGCCAACGGGTCGCGCGGGTCAAACTCCGCCATGATTTCGGCGCGCGAGAATCCAGGCGCTTCGGTGCCGTCGGCGCGCAGAATCGAAACGTCGCTGCGCGGGTAGCCGATCATTATTCGACCGCCAGTCCCGTAAATTTCGATTGCAGACAAGCCGGGAGTGCTGCTCCAACTCGCTTCGAGCACCCCGATCGCGCCCGAGCGAAAGCGCACCAGCGCGACCCCGGTGTCTTCGACGCCAATCGGTTTGGCGAGCGTGGCTACCTGCCCTTGGACCGACTCGATCTCGCCGAGATACCAAATCGCAAGGTCGGCGATATGCACGCCAAGGTCAAGCATCGCGCCGCCACCGGATTGGCCGGCGTTCGTGAACCATTCCTGCCCGGGCGCCCATCCCTGCGGTCCGCCATGCGAGAGCCGCGCGCGGATAAAGTGCGGAGCACCAATCGCTCCGGCGTCAAGCGCGCGTTTGACGGCGGCTTCGATTCCGCCATAGCGACGCTGCATCGCGACGATCAGTATCTTTCCTGAGGCGCGGGCCGCCGCAGTCATTCGTCCGGCGCTTTCCACCTCGGGCGCCATCGGCTTTTCACATAGCACATGGGCGCCCGCGGCCAGCGCGGCAATCGTGTATTCGCAGTGCAAATGATTTGGCGTCAGAATCGCGACGGCGTCGGGCTTTTCACGCGCAAGCATCGTCCTAAAATCGCTATATGTATTCGGACGCGCGGCTGCATCGGGCCAAAAGGATCCGGCGACGCGGCGGGCTTTTTCGATCGTGCGGCTCTGCAACGCGACGATTTTGAATTCCGGCGTGGCCATCAGAGCCGGAATATGTGCGCGCTCGGCGATCGTACCCGTGCCCGAAATTGCGAGCCTGATCATCGCTTCCTCCGCGTGCGGACCACGCGCCCGCCGGTCGCTTGCGTCAGCCAGTCGAGGTACCCGCGCGCGCCACTTTCCACCTGGAACGCAAGCACCTCCGGAACCTCATAGGGGTGAAGTTCGCCGATGCGACGCTCGAGCCGATTCAGTAACGCGGCGCGCGTTTTTATGATCATCAGAACCTCGCGTGCACGCTCGACTCGATTCTGCCACCTATAGATCGAGCGAATCGGACCAACAATATTGACGCAAGCCGCCAACTGCTCCGCGACGATCGCCGATGCGATCGGCCGAGCCTGCGCGACCGAAGCAGCGGTGACGAGGACCACTCTTGCCGTCCGCGCAGATCGCATCGCGCTTATCGCCACGGGTCGCGGCGCACTTCGCGCAGCAAGCGTTTTCTCAACTCGCGCGGGGTGCATCGGAACTTGAAAGCCTTGCGCCGGTTGACAAACAGGACCGGAACTTCCTGGCCGTAGAGCGCTTCAAGCTCAGGGCGGGCGTCGATTTCGACGCGTTCGAGGCGCGCCTCGAAGCGTGGCAGTTCGGCGTCGATCACTTCTTCCATTTCACGGCACAGTTCGCAATCGCGGCGCGTATACAGGATCAGTTCAATCATCGTGCGCGGTCCGCGTGATGCGTCCAAGGGTGCACTTTAACCATGTATTCGCAGCCGTCCAAGCAGCCGATGACGATCCGGAACTGGACCGCGGTTCCGCCGGGCGCAAAAGACGCTACTCACTTGATCGTGTTGGGGCGGATTATATTGATCGGCATGCCCAGCGTTTTAATGACGAATTCCGCGACCGAGCGAATCGGCATCGGCATAATCGACGGGTTATCGACCGGGCCGTAGACGTGCATATACGCAGCCACCAATTCGCCTGTGCCGCCGGCGACATTGCTGCCGATAAGAGGAATCTTGCTGAGCAGCCAGTTTACGGTGCTGAACGGGAACAGGGCGAAGTTCATATCCATCGTGCTGTCGGCGAAATTTATGCTGCCGGTGGCGGTGATGGCCATGACCGGGCCTTCGAGCACGAATTGTTCGGTCTGGAAAACACCTTTGGCGCCCTTAAGGTCGGCGAAGATTGTGTCGTAGGGCAGACCCGAGACTCTGGGATCGGGAAACCTGGCGGTGAGCCAACTCTTAAGGTCGATCAGCGCGAGCATCCGCGAGATCAGCGAGAATCGATTGACCACGCCGTCACGCATGGTGAGCGAAATAGTGCCCGACAGGGTTTGAAAAAAATCCGAGTTGGTGTCGGCGCGAAGATCCACGGCGACCCACATCTTTCCGAGCACCGGCGACTCTTTGCGCTTACCGGAAAGAAGAAAGAGCGGTGCGGCATCGATATCGGCGACTTTGCCCTTGATCTGAATCCAATCGTCGCGCTTGCGTCCGATAATTTCGAGGTCGATCTTGCCGCGGAACGAGTTGGCTTCGAAATTCCACACCCTCCAGGCGCCATGATCGTAGTTGAAATCGCCGCGAACATTGCGCATCGGAAATGCGCCCAGGTGCGCCTTGGACACTTTGACGAAACCGCGCACCGGAATCGGAAAGTGGCTTGGCGGCGTCGAAGGTGACCAAGGCATCCGGATGAACTTCAATACCTCGAAATCGAGCTCTTGCGCGTCGGCGTCGATCCTGAGCACGGGATGCTCAAGATCGGCGATCGACATCGCAAACGTGAGCGGCTGGCCCTCGAGGGTGGTCGCAGGCATCGCAACTTTCATCGTGTGCTTGTCGAATGAGAACGTCGCACCCTGCACCAACATCGGCGAGCGCATGAAGCCAAAGTTGACTTCGCCCTTATTGAGAACGAAACGCCCGCTCGCAAGTGGGTCGGCGTGCCGCGCAGGGTCGGCGCGCAGCGTGAGTTTGCCGCCAATCGGTCCGACGATTTGCAAGTCCGTGGGATCGACCAGCAGAGCCAGCCACGGACCGGCCTGCATCTGATGGAGATCGATCGTGGCGTTGCGGACCTTGACCCCGTTGCGGTCGAAACCGAAGACGCCGTTAACTGTCCCGTCACCGCCGGAAATCGCAAGCGCCACGTGATCGATCGTCAGCTCGCCCGCGGCGACGGCGATCGCACCACGACGGAACTCCACCGGGGCCGGCGTGCCTTTAAGCTTGAGGACGAGCCGATTGGGCTCGATTCGTACCTGATAAATGGGCGGAGGCGCGGGATTGTCGGGCGTAAGAATTCCTTGCGCGCTCAAGGTAATGCCGATGCGGCCCGCAACCGAGGTGAGCCGTTTGCGCGCCTCGATCTTCAGAGTCTTCATCGCAAGTTTCCCAGCCGCGTATAGCTCCGCCACATCGGCGTCAGCTTTGAAGGCGATCCGGTACGGAATCCGCCGAAGTCCGCCGGCCACTTCGAGGCGCGTCGTGATGTCGCTGAGCCGCGATCCTCCGAGCCTCGCCGAACCCTGGCGTGCGGTAATCACGCCTCCGGCATACTGGAGCGTGACGCCCAGAGCCGAGACAGGAGGCAACCGCAAACTGGCGGGCAGCGTAAAGGCGGCGTTGGACAGTGTCGCTTGGAAACGAAGACCATCGCGAATCGCGTCGAGTGGGTTCGAGCGGAATCCTGCGACCGTCGAGGTAAATTCGGCGGATTCGAGAGACAGTTTTCCCGCGCTGACAAGGGCAAGCGCGTCGTTGACCGAGCGCGGGACCTCGACAATCCGCTTGAGCTGCGCGCGTACCAGAGCGGTATCGACGGCGACCGCGCCAATACGAACCGTCGCCGAGGG
This sequence comes from Deltaproteobacteria bacterium, assembly GCA_021799555.1. Taxonomy (GTDB): domain Bacteria; phylum Desulfobacterota; class Binatia; order Binatales; family Binataceae; genus JBARDN01. The sequence continues at coordinate 6,608 of JAJZAG010000080.1, forward strand.
ATTCCCACCGAAGGGTTCGGAAATTTGCCCGTCAGCAGTCAGGATTTCGCGTTCTTGATAACGAACGCTTACCTTACTTAGCGCCGCCGTTTGAGAGGAAACGGCATAATTGCAGCGCACCGAATACCCGCCGAGCGGATCTGGTCCCTTCAGGTCTCTCCCGCTGAGGGTCAAACCCCTGACGCTCGCTTCGCCCGTGCCTTGCGCCTTGCCATCGTCACCAAGCGTGAAATTCAGCTTTCCCGCGCTCTGGCCCTCGGCGCGAAGCGCAGCGCGCGAGGTCAAAGGTCCCAAGCGCGCGTGCCAGAAGCGGAGTTTGCCGCTGGCGACCTGATGCGGCGGCGTCTCGCGTCCGATCCCTCCTTGCAGCGCGCCGGCAATCCGCAAACCTGCCATAGGCTCGCGGACCACCCGCGCATCGAACGAGACATGCCACACGGCGGAGTCCCAATGCTTGCGGTACGCGATCATCCCGACTCGATCGACAACCGGCACGCCGGACGAATCGCGAATCGTCCCGTTGGTGATCTGGATTCGCCACGCAACGGTGCCAAGATCGCGCAGCGCGATCAGAACGCCTTGCACCGCTTGGGCTCCGGGCTGAGGCAACGGCAGCGCTCCGAGTTGCGCCGTGCTCATCGGCACCGTGATGTCGGGAGTGTCGAGCGTCAGCGCGTACAACGGCATTCCATACGAAAAAATCAGCGCATGGTAACTGATCGCGGCACGGACCCGTTCAAGGTTAACGAGCTCGCTCGAGCCGCTTATCACGCGCGGATTTTCGAGCGTGATTTCCAGATGGCTGCTGAGTCGAAGATGAGACCCGGAGTACGCGATTTCGAGTCCGGTGCGGGACCTGACAGCGACCAGCACCGCCCGCACCAAGCTTGCCCGATTTACATAAACGCCCACCGCGGCCGCGGCCAGCAGGACCATTATCGTAACCAGAATGATCGCGGCGAGCCGCAGGATTCGCATTCTTGCCCGCTCGGACCCCTGAGTGTCCGCCTGACTTGGGCGGGCCGACCGCCGGCGCGGCGCGCGCCTAGTCGCCCTCAGCCAATTCCACGCCGGCGCTTTCGGAGTAGCCGACGCGATGCTTGTTGCGCAGGGCGGTCTTGAGGACGCGGTTGCGCATCCGGACCGACTTCGGCGTGACTTCGACCAGTTCTTCCTCGTCGATCCATTCGAGCGCAAGGTCAAGAGTCATCACGCGCGCCGGCGATACGCGCACCGCCTCGTCGTGGCCGGCGGCCCGCATGTTGGTGAGCTTTTTCTCGCGGCAAACATTGACGGGCAAATTGATTTCCCGCGAGTACTCTCCCAAGATCATACCCTCGTAAACCGGCTGGCCGGGAGAGATGAAGAAGCGTCCACGCTCCTGGAGATGGAAAATCGCGTACGGAGTTGCGACACCTTCACGATCCGATACCATTGCGCCGTTCGCACGCGACAGGATCGGACCAGCCCACGGCGAGTAACCGTTGAACAGTGAATTCATCACACCGCTGCCGCGCGTACTCTCAAGGAACTTGCCGCGAAAACCAATCAACCCGCGCGCCGGAACGTCGTACTCGAGCCGCACCCGTCCGCCGGCATGCGTCACCATCGTCCTCATCTTCCCTTTGCGCACCGACAGCATCTGCGTGACAACGCCGATATGCTCTTCCGGTATATCGACCATCAGCAACTCCATCGGTTCGAGCACCTGCCCGCCCGACTGACGGGTCAAGACGGTAGGCTTCGAGACCTGGAGCTCGTAGCCTTCGCGACGCATGGTTTCAACGATCACGGCGAGCTGGAGTTCGCCGCGACCCATCACGCGCCACGCGTCGGGCGATAGCTGCTCGACGCGAATACTGACGTTGCGCCGCGATTCGAGATCGAGCCGTTCTCCGAGTTTGCGCGAGGTGACGTATTCGCCTTCGCGGCCGGCCCACGGCGAGTTATTGACCGAAAATGTCATCGCGACGGTCGGCTCGTCGATCCGGATCGGCGCCAGCGGGCGGGGATTTTCCAGGTCCGCGATCGTTTCGCCAATCGCGATGTCCTCAATACCGGCGACAATAACAATATCGCCGGCTTTCGCCGACTGCGCCTCGACACGCTTAAGTCCCTGCCATCCGTACAGATGCGCGATTTTTACCGTGGTCCTGGAGCCGTCGATCCGGCACAGCGAACAGTTTTGGCCCGCGCTGATCGTCCCGGCGAGCATGCGGCCAATCGCGAGGCGGCCAACATAATCGTCGTAATCGAGATTATTGACCTGCAATTGCAAGGTCGCATCGGGATCGACCTCCGGACCCGGCAAATGCTCGACGATCGCGTCGAAGAGCGGGCGCAAATCCGTGCCGGGCTCTTCGAGCCTGCGCGTCGCCGTTCCGACGCGCGCATTGGTATAGAAGACCGGAAAATCGAGCTGCACATCGTTCGCGTCCAGGTCGATAAAAAGATCGTAGACCTCGTCAAGGACTTCGGCGGTCCGGGCGTCCGCGCGGTCGATCTTGTTGATACAAACCATCGCCGCCATCCCGGCCTCGAGCGCTTTCTTCAGCACGAAGCGGGTCTGCGGCAACGGACCCTCCGACGCATCGACCAGCAGCAGAATTCCGTCCACCATCGAGAGTGTGCGTTCGACCTCGCCGCCGAAATCGGAATGGCCGGGCGTATCGACGATATTGATCCGCGTCGATCCCCACACGATCGAGGTGTTCTTGGCCATAATCGTGATGCCGCGTTCGCGTTCGAGCGCGAATGAGTCCATCACGCGGTCCTGCACGTTTTCGTTGGCGCGAAACACGCCCGACTGACGCAGCATCGCGTCCACCAGCGTGGTCTTGCCGTGGTCAACGTGGGCCACGATCGCGAGGTTCCTGATGTCGTTTCGTCGCATTTGATGGAAGCGGATACTAAAGCGCGGCCGAGCCGTGCCGGTTCGCCCGCGGAGACGTATTCTAGCGGCTTGATGCGGCCGAGTAAACGCGCCCTCCAGAGCGGCAGTATCCGCCGAAACGGTCTTGCGCTTAGGGCGTTGGAGCGAGCTGCTGTTGCGCGTGGTCTTCGAGCTTCTTCAAAATCTGGCCGATATTCTTAACGTCGGTGACCTTCCAGACGCCGGCTTCGCGCCGCAAATGAATTTCCCAGGTTTGATTCTTATTGTCGGTGAACTTCGTGTATGCCCGATCGCCATTACGATGCATCAGCACGATTGCGCCGAGGACGGCGACGGACGGCATCTGCACGTCTGGGTCTCCGTTTTCCACCTTCCGCTTCGCAGCCGACTCAAGCAGATCCGCAGCCGGCTGCGACAGCATTGCGAGCGCGGCCTGCCCCACGAGCGCGCCGAGGGGATTATTTCCGGCCTGTTTCTGCACCATCTCCTGGCCCGCGTTTTTGACGACGCGCTGAAAGTCGACATAGCGTGCCGCCGCGTCGCCGTCGCGGGCGTCAATCGCCTGCTTAAGGCGCAGAACCGACCAAGTCGGCGAATTCGGGATGTAGAAAATCAGCCACCAGCCGAGCACGAGAAAAATCAGAATCGCGGTGAAGTGACGCAAGGCGAAGCGAATCATGATGGTCTATACCGCCGGTACCGCGCGGGCTCCGAGCGCGCGCGAACCCTTGAAGCATCCGCAGTGCGGGGCGCTTTGACGTTCATCGGGCACGAAGCAGGCTCGCCGCCGCCCGGTCGAGCATCCATACGACTTCGCCGTCGTCGGGTGCGATCAATTGCGCCGGGAAACGGTCCGGATCGCGCGGACCCTCGATCACGTCGCGCACCGCCGCGGCCTTCTCCGTGCCGGTGACAATAAACATCAGCCGCTGCGCATGGTTCGCAAGCGGCGCCGTGAAGGTTACCCGCCGCGGCGGGTCCGCATCGACGGTGACCGCGATCACTCCCCGAATAGCTTCATGAAGCGCGGCGCTGTCGCCCGGGAAGAGCGACAAGGTGTGTCGATTTTCACCGAGTCCGAGCATGATCAGATCGAAGCGCGGCAGCTCACCGCCGGCAAGATTGAACGCGCGCCGCAAATCTTCTTCATACGCGAGCGCGGCCGCCTCCGGCTCGATTTCGCCGGCGATGCGATGGATTTGCGCGGGCTTGAGCGGCAGCTTCGAGAGCATCGCGCGATCCGCCATTGCGAAGTTCGATCGCAGGTCGCTTTGCGGCACGCAGCGCTCGTCGCCCCAGAAAAACTGCACCTCTTTCCAGTCGACGCTGAGCTTGAAGCGCTCCGCGATAATCTCATAAACGCCGGCCGGCGTGCTGCCGCCCGAGAGCGCGATCATGAACTCGCCGTGCGTGCATACCGCCTCGCCAGCGTAATGAACGATCTCCTCGGCGGCATGCACATACACCGACTGCGGATCATCAAGAACAATAATATTCGGTTCGCTCATCTCCGGTTCGCTCAGTTGATGCTCGCGTAACAGTAGCGAAGATCGCCGCTAGCGTTCCACAATAAATATCCCGGCTCCGAAGACGTTGAGCCAATGCGGACCGTTGCGCGAAACTCTAGCGGTTCAGCAGCGCGTTTGCGTGCGCCACGACGTTGTCCACCGTGAAGCCGAAGTGCTTAAGAACTTCCTGGTACGGCGCCGACGCGCCAAAAGTCGTCATTCCGATCACCGCGCCGTCCAGACCAACCCACTGGTACCAACTCATCGGCACGCCTGCTTCGATCGCGAGGCGCCGGCGAAGCTTCGGCGGCAGCACCGAGTCGCGGTACGCGGCATCCTGCTTCTCGAACAACTCGAAGCTCGGCATCGACACCACGCGAACCGCCCTGCCCTGCTTTTCAAGCTGCTCCTTGGCGCCGACCGCAAGCTGAAGCTCCGATCCGCTCGCGAGCAAAATTATCTCCGGTGCCTTGCCGGGCGTCTCGGCGAGCACGTATCCACCGCGCGCGAGTCCGCTGGCCGCAGCGTTCTTCGAGCGATCCAGCGTCGGAAGCTTCTGCCGGCTCAGCGCGAGCAGCACCGGCCCGCCCTTGTGAGTCATCGCGGCGCGCCACGCTTCCGCGGCCTCGTTGGCGTCGCCGGGGCGAATCAAGGTCAGATTCGGAATCGCCCGCATCGCGGTCAGGTGCTCGATCGGCTGGTGCGTCGGGCCGTCTTCACCGACGCCGATCGAATCGTGGGTGAACACGAACACCACGTGTATTCCCATCAGCGCGGCGAGCCGAATCGACGCGCGGCAATAATCGGTAAACACGAAGAACGAAGATCCATACGAAATGAATCCGCCGTGGAGCGCGATTCCGTTCAGTATCGAACACATCCCGTGCTCGCGGATGCCGAAATGGAGATTGCGGCCGGCATAATTCCCCTTCTCGAAATCGCCGCCGTCTTTCACATCGGTGAAGGTCGATTCATTCAAATCCGCCGACCCGCCGAATAGACTCCAGACCTTCGCCGCGATTGCCGCCTGCGCCTTCGACGCCGATTCGCGCGTCGCAAGCGTGTCCGCCGGTGTGAAT
>JAJZAG010000081.1 GCA_021799555.1 Deltaproteobacteria bacterium
GCCGCCGGGAGTAGTCGAGACGCGGTCGCCCACGTCCAAAAACGACAAGTCAGGTGCCTGGCCGATTGCCAGGATCACCGTGTCAGTATCAATGGTCATGCGGGTGCTTTCGTCGAACTCCGGATGGAAGCGCCCCGACTCATCGAACACGCGCGTGCATTTAACGAGCTCGATTCCCGACGCCGCGCCGTTAACGGACAACACGCGCCTCGGACCCCATCCGGGGAGAAATTTGACTCCCTCGTCGACCGCGATTTCCATCTCCTCGCGGCCTTGGGCCGACTTCATGGCCGGCATTTCGGCTCCAGATTCCAGACTGACCACCGTAACCTCGAGTGCTCCGCGTCTTGCTGCTTCGCGCGCCGCATCGAGCGCGACGCGCATGGTGCCGCTTTCGACCGCACGCTCGTCATCGCCTGCCAGTGCGACGCCCGGCGCCATCGCGCGGACGGCGATGCGCGCTGCATCGATCGCCACCAGTCCCCCGCCAATCACAACGACGCGTTTCCCGATCCGCGCGCGATAACCACGATTAATATTGAGCAGATAATCGATCGCCTTGATCACGCCGTCAGCGTTGGCGCCATCGATGTTCATCGCGCGTCCGCGGCCAGCGCCAACGGCGAGAAAGATCGCATCAAAGCCCTGCGCTCGCAGCTCACGAATTCCAAAGCCGGGGCCGAGCGGTGTTGAGTAACGAATTTCGACCCCGAGCGATTCAATCTCGGCAACCTGGTAGTCGATCACATCGCGCGGCAGCCGGTAGGCGGGAATTCCGTACCGGAGCATGCCGCCCGGATTCGGCATCGCCTCAAATATCGTCACCCGCCAGCCAAGCATCGCGAGATCGTGTGCGCACGCAAGTCCGGCCGGTCCCGCTCCGACGACCGCGACCTTCTTTGCGTCTGCGCTAGATTCTTTAGGACGAGTGAGATGACCGGGAGTCGAGCTGCCGCCGCCCATCGAACCAGTCAGGATTTCAGCCAGATCATGCGCAGAAAGCGATTCAGGTCCGAACTGCTCGGAGACGAAACGCTTGAGCGCGCGAATCGAGACCGGTGCGTCGATCTTGCCGCGGCGACATGCATCCTCACAAGGCGCGCCACAGGCGTGGCCGCAAATCGACGCGATGGGGTTGGGTGTGCGGGCTACACGATAGGCCTCGGCGAAGCGGCCTTCAGCAATCAACTGGACGTAGCGGCCCGCATCAGTCTTGACCGGACAGGCATCAAGGCATGGGACGTTTTTGCGGAACCACCAAAGGTCGCGCGCACGCGCATCGATCTTCGCCGCATCGCCCATCGCTATTTTTTGCAGAAGCTGCGCACGTAAGCGACGAGATCCGTAATCTCGCTGTCCTCGAAGCCCGTGCTCCACGCCTGCATGTCGGCGCTCATGCCGTTGGCGGCGCCGCCGTTTTTGATGACGTTGAACAGTTGGTCATTGGACTCTTTGCTCATTCGCGCACAGTCAGTGAAATCGCGCGGCCGAGTGGAAAGCGTCGCGGCGGCAGGTCCGTCCCCCTTGCCATTGGTGCCGTGGCATTTGACGCAAAAGGTATCGTAATTCTGCTTCGCGGCGGCCATGTCCGCAGCGTGCGGTGTGCCGGTCGCACATGCGACTACCAATGCGGCCATGAGTATTGGAGTCAATCGTTTCACCGCTTCCTCCCTGGGGTGGTTGACTAGCGCACCCCGATCAGTGGCCAGATTTGAGATATTCGAGCAGCGCCTGCGCATCGTCAGGCGGGATATTTCCGAGCGTTCGCATATGCATGATAATCGCGTTCCATTCGACGGGCGCTTTCTCGGAGGGCGGGCGCGCGTTGTGACACTGATTGCAATAGACCGGCCACAATTCGGCTCCTTTGAGGAAGAGCCTGCGATGCTCTGCAGGGGTCATTTGCTGGTCAGCCCTCGCCAAACCGCCCACCGAACCGAGAGTTGCGGTCATCAATAGGAATGCGGCCACTTGCTTTTTCATGGTTCACCCCCTCGCCTCAGAATCCAATCGTGAACTGGCTCAGGAAGGCGCGATCGTTCGGAATCGCGCCAGCCGGGGTTTGCGCGCCCGTCGAGGAGACGAACACCCCACCCGCGTGCGGCAGCTCGATATCGAACTCGTTCTGCCAAACGATCGACGGCGCGATCCAGTAGTCGAGACCGAGCGCTACTTCGCGTGAATGCGGCGCGTAGAGCGCCGGTGAACCATTGATTCCGAAGTCAGGCACCAGTCCGATCTGCGTGCCGCCAAGCCCAACCCCGGTAGCGGCGACGATATCGTCGGTTGCGACCGCGTGTTGGTTCACGCCTGAGTATCGGATAAGCGGTTCGAGCCGATGGATATAGTCGTTAACCTGTCTGGGAACGAATGGAGCATTGACATCGTTCAGGAAGTAGCCAGCTTGCACGTACCACCCCTCGCGATGATCCGTAGGAACTCCATTTGGCATCTGCCTGTACGACTCGATCCATTCTCCGCGTGCCTGGAGATTGTCTTTGAAGTAATTGAAGTCAACACCCCAGGAATTGAACCAATTTCCGTTCATCCATTTGCCGTTGTAAGTTGACGCGCCGAGTTCGAGTCTTCCCATTTCCCATTCGAGTGGCAGTGGATAGATTCGCAAGCGCGCGCCAATCGATTTTCCATTGCTCTGGGCTGAGGCGGCCGAGGTTGGCCCGCTGAGCGCTGCGCCCGGAACGGCTTCGCTGAAGTTCGGTCCGTTTCCGCCCCATACCGTATAGTCGAAATCCTGACCCAGTGTGCCCCATTGCATGCCGCCTCGGAGCTGCAAGCCCAGCTCGCTTGGTGGCACGATGGCTTCGTTCCCGAAGGGCAGCGGCGCGGTGATAAAACGGTTCACCCACATCGGGCTTTGGTTTTCGTACCAATCGCCGAACGGTTGATCATAGAGTCCGGCGACCAAGGTCATGTATTTGTTCAAAAAGAGCTGGAAGTCGGCGATCGAAAGATCCATCCCGGTTCCGGTGCTTCCAAAGCCAGCGTCGAAGACGCCTTCGAACAGAATCCAGTCAGCCGGGCGATACAAGATCATCGGCTCCCAATCGAAGAAGAAGGAGTTCTGGCTGGCGTGATGGAGATCGTTGAGGGCACCACTTTGTTGATCGTAAATGAAATTGCCCGCGGCTGCCCCCGTAATCTCAAACGTGTGCGATCCCAAATACCTGTTAAACGCCTCCGAAAAGTCCGGCGCCGGTATCGGTTGATCGACTTTCGCCTGCAGAGTTTTAACCTGCGCGGTCGTTTGCTGCAGCGCCGCCGTCGTAGCCTGCAGTTTCTCGTCAGTAGTCTTTAACTGCTCGGTCGTGGCTTGAGTCTTGGCGCTGCCCTTTTCGAGGCCGTCAACCTTCGCTTCAAGTTTCTGGATCAGCTCGCGATCACGTTTGCGCTCGGCGCGCATCTCGCGCATCTCGCGCTGAATCTCTTTCAAGGTCGCGGCATCGCTCGCCCCCAAGTCCTGCGCCAAGACGCGACTGGCTTCGGTGAAGATCGCGAGGCTCATGATCATGCCAGTAATGACTAAAAAACGTATGGTCCGCATACACACTCCCCCGTGGCAGTCATCGTGTCCGGATGGTCAGGTGAGCAACAACCATGCCCCCCCGGATGGTCGCGGTGGTTTCCAGTTCGAACGGCCGGAACAGATCGCTCTTTGATTCGGCATTTCATTACGGCTCCTCCCGACCTGTCTCAAGGGCAATCGCTATCGACTTGTGGATATCCCTGCAGCGCTGTATCCGAAGGCGACACGCTGCCCAGATGGCGATGCCTCAATCGGCGTCAACGGTCCAAGCTCGCACGATAGGGAACCGCAGCGCGTGAGCTATGAAGGACGACTTAGCTAGACAACGCGAAGATGAATGCGCAAGAACTCGCTTGAGCAAATGAACGGACTTTGCAGACAACCGATATCGCGCCACTCCATACGTCACTGCATTGCCACAAAGGCGCGAAGAAGATCTTCGGTCGAAATAATTCCCACAAGATCCCCGTCCTGCATAACCGGCAATGCACCAATCTTGCGTTCGCTGAGCAGGCGCGCGGCATCAAGGATCGAGGTTCGTGGCGTGACCGTGAGCACCTCGCGCGTCATTACCTCGCCAACCGCAACGGTTCGCGTCGCCAAATGATGAGTCCTGACGTCGCGGTCCGTAATTATACCGGCCAGCTTTCCCGCGCTCACCACGGGCATGCTCCGGAAACGCCCGTCATGCATTCGTGCGGATACTGTCGCCAGAGAGTCCTCAGGCGAAGCCACAACAGGATGTGAAGTCATCCAATGGCCGACGGAAATCTGGTCGGCACGGGAGTTCCTTGCAGTCAAGACAGGGCATTGAACCTTGCGCATCACGGTTTCGGCAACGCTACCGAGCACCAGATGCGATAGTCCCCGCCGACCATGCGTGGTCATGACGAGCAGATCGGCTGGCAGTTGATTTGCCATCGCGATTATCATCGCCGCCGGATCGCCGAGCTCAACGACGATTTCGGTTTTGATACCGGCAAGATGTCGCTGCGCAATTTGGGCAAGCTTCCAGCGGGCGGAATCCGTTTTCGGCTGGTATAGGTCGCTCGACACCGGAACACTTTCCGGCCGCAACACCACAGGAACCACATGGAAGACTATTACCTCGGCTTGGTTCTGGCGCGCGAAAGGTTCGGCCAAGGCAAGGGCGGTTGCGACGTTATCATCCAAATCCACAGCGCAGAGGATTTTTCTCAAGTGCGTCATCTTGATGAACTCCCCGGGCTAAGAGGCCAGCGAAGGTCATGCCAGAGCCGAGTCCGGTGACTCGCGAGCCTCTGCCGTGGCCATGATATCGAATTGGAAATCGTTATGAAGCGCTTCTCGGGATTCGAATTGGTTCCTACTGGATCACCGAAGGCGCGCACGGTGGTCCTATCTGCCACAACCCAGCGCCGTATCTTTGCCGCGCACCTAATGAATTGCTGCATTGCCGGGTGAATCAAGTTGGCAGGCTAATTGCGTTGAATTGTCTGAAATCAGCGGAAGGTGAGAATTCGATGAGCGCATCTGGTAGCAGACACGACGGTCGCGCCACGATTATTTTGGCGGGTGGTGATGGGACGCGGTTGCGGTCGCTGACACGCAGAATCACTGGTCGCGAAACCCCCAAGCAGTTCTGCCCGTTGATTGGCAAGCGCACTTTGCTCGAGCAGACTCGAGATCGCGCGGCGTTGATAGCGCCGTCGGATATCAACCTGACGGTTCTTACACGCGAGCACGAGCGTTTTTACGCCCCGATTCTCGCTGACACGCGAGCCGACGGCCTAGTTGTCCAGCCGATTAACCGAGGGACAGCACCCGCAATTTTGTATGCGCTGATGCGCGTCGCGAATGCCAACCCGAACGCCACAGTCGCAATTCTTCCGTCGGATCATTACATCAGCAACAACCAAAAGTTTGCCGAACAACTCGAACTCGCCTTCGATACCGCATGTGCCCGGCCCGAACTTACAACTCTGGTCGGCATCACACCCAGCCATCCGGAGGCGGCTTACGGATGGATCGAGGTAGGTCCGGCGCTTGGTGAAGACGTTCCTGGTGTGTTCCGGGCCAGTAGGTTTTGGGAAAAACCCTCGCCCGAGACTGCTCAAATACTGTTCGGCCGCGGATGTCTCTGGAACAGCTTCGTTATGGTAGCGCGCGTATCAACGCTTTTGGGCTTGTTCATCGTTGCGGCGCCTTCGCTCTATGTCGCATTTGCCCAAATCCGCTCGAAGCTTGGCACACCCTTCGAGGCTCGCGCAGTTGGCGCATTATACTCAGGGATCCAGCCGGTTAGTTTCTCTGATCAAATTCTCGAGCGGACGACTTACAACCTTGCAGTGTTGCCGGTCAGTGGCTTCGACTGGAGCGATCTCGGCGAGCCGCGTCGCGTGATGGACGTTCTCTCTCGCCTCGGCATAAGTCTCCGCTGGATGGCCGCTTGACGGGCCGGTCTGCGCTGAAATCACACGCAATAACATAGTGAACTTGGAGCAAATCCGGGTGGCTTGTCCCATTGCGATTAAGTGCTAACTTTCAGCACGACGCATATGGCAGCCACACAACAAGAAGATCCAAAACAAAAATCTCCTGGACCGAGCCAGCCAGCGCCGCAGGGCGGCTTATGGTGGTGGTGGCTGATACTCACGTTGTTTCTTATCTGGAACGCGTTCGCGCTATGGCCAAGATCTAAACCGGAACTGCAACTCGCGTACTCGCAATTTATCGCCCAGGTCCGCGCCAATAACGTTTCAAAAGTCCATATTGTAGGTGATGCGATCACCGGCAAATTCGTAGAGCCGGTGACTTCACCCGCTCCAGGACAGCCCTCGCAATCGAAAACCGCGCCCGCGCCTGCTGCGAAACCGGAAGTCGGAACGAAACCTGCGGCTCCGGCGGCGCAACCGAGTCCAGCCCCGGCATACACCACGTTCGCGACGACATTTCCGGTCGCGATTGGCGATCCCGGACTTGTTGCGCTGCTCCAGAGCCACAAAGTCGTCATCGATGTGTCACCAACCTCGGCGCCGTGGTTCATCGAATTCCTCCTGGAATGGCTTCCGGTCATCGTGCTCATCGGATTTTTCTGGTGGATGAGCAGCCGGACCGGGCGCGGTCAATCCGGTCTCTTCGGCATCGGCCGCATCAAGCCACGCCGCTACACTAGCGACGCGCCAAAGGTTACTTTTGACGACGTAGCTGGCGCCGACGAAGCCAAGGCTGAGTTGCAGGAAGAAGTCGATTTCCTGCGGCATCCGCAAAAATATCACGATCTCGGAGCAAGCATCCCTAAGGGAGTCCTGCTTGTCGGCCCGCCGGGCACCGGAAAGACGCTGCTTGCGCGGGCGGTTGCGGGAGAGGCTGGTGTTCCGTTCTTCAGTCTCAACGCGTCGGAATTTGTCGAGATGTTCGTCGGCGTCGGCGCCAGCCGCGTCCGCGACCTGTTCCGCCAAGCCAAGGCTGCGGCGCCGGCTATCGTATTTATCGATGAACTCGACGCGGTCGGCCGCCGCCGCGGCGCTGGTCTTGGGACGGTCAATGACGAGCGCGAGCAGACGCTCAACCAGTTACTCGGCGAGCTGGACGGCTTCGATGAGCGATTCGAAGTGATCATCCTCGCAGCGACCAATCGTCCGGACGTTCTTGACCCTGCGCTTTTGCGCCCCGGACGATTCGATCGGCAAGTGGTTATCGGGTTGGCCGATCGCAAGGGGCGCGAGGCGATCTTGAAAATTCATACTCGCAAATTGCATCTGGGCGCCGATGTGGACTTCGCGACCCTTGCGCGCAGCACAATCGGAATGAGCGGCGCGGACCTGGCCAATCTCTGCAACGAAGCGGCGCTCACTGCCGCCAGGCGCAACCATACTGTCGTCACGATGTCGGACTTCGAAGACGCGCAGGACCACGTCCGCCTTGGCGCCGCGCATCCGCATCTGGTCGATCCTGCCGAGCGCCGCATTGTCGCGTATCACGAATCCGGTCATGCTCTTGTCGCGTGGCTTACGCCCGAAGCCGATGCCGTGCATAAGATAACAATTGTCCCGCACGGGCAGGCGCTCGGACTTACCGAGCAACTTCCCGGTGAGGATCGCCACAACCTGAGTCTTTCGTATCTCAAGGCACGGCTCGCGGTGATGCTTGGCGGGCGGAGCGCCGAAGAGATTGTGTTCGGGGAGGTGACCACCGGCGCTGAAAACGACCTGGTCGAAGCCACGCGGCTTGCGCGCCGGATGGTGACGCGATGGGGCATGGGTACGCTGGGGTTGGTCGCGTTCAAGACCGACGAGCAGCAGCCGTTCCTCGGCTATGAAATCTCACAGGGCCGCGATTACAGCGAAGCCACGGCGGCCCGTATCGACCAGGATGTCGCGCGGCTGATCGAGCAGGCTCACGACGACGTCCGCTGCAAACTTACGGCCGCGCGCACTCAACTGGACGCGCTGGTGACGGCGCTACTTCACGAAGAAACCGTCGGTCCCGAAGAGCTAAAACAGATCCTCGGTCCACGCCCGCAGACCACTGGGTCCGAGCCGCACCTCCAGCCCGAATCCGTCCGACAGGTCAAGTAGCCCGTGCGGTTGTGAACTGTATCAGCGGTCAAACACTGGCTTAATAATGAAGCGCGCGAAACAGCAATCCGGCCAGCGCCACCGAGACCAGCATCATTTGGCTCATCGAGCGAGCCCCATGAGCGGCAGCGCGTATTGCAATGACTGGAGAATGAATCCAAGCACGGCCAGCATCGCACCGATTGCTCCCATTGAACGTTCCGAAAGACTCTCGGCCCACCATTCGATGCTTGGACCGAAAGTGAGCGTCAGCGCGTTAAGAGAGCCTACCACTAACCCGATATCGAGGCCAAATTTGAGCGCACCGGGTTCACGCGCAACCGCACCAGCGATGATCCCCGCCAAGCCGATGGCGGCGCCACGCGCGAGTGCGGAAGCAACAGCTCGCGCGCCGAGTTGCGGCTTGCGGCTGGACCGATAAGTGTCAGCTGGGGAGAAGTGAAGCCAGTAGAGAATCGCTAATGCGATCATCGAGACGAATCCGAAAACCAACCCAAAGCGCAAATCGATCGTGAGCCAGCCTGCCAACCCTAACGCCAGAGCTCGCATGGCTTGGAAACTCAAGGCCTCGCCGCGAGATTCCGTACCGTGCTGTCCATGCCGCACATACTCGAGGGCCAGCAGCGGGCCGAGGGCGGTAGCGCCGATGACGCCAAACCACAAGCCCAACAAGGGCCAGAAACACGCGCCGCAGATTAAACTGTATGTGACCAGGCGGGTGATCGCCCGCAGGATGCCGTACTTGCTGCCGAGAAGATCGTAAGTCAGGTATAGACCGCCAAGCGCGTCGAGCGTGGTGCCAACAAGGCTCAAGGCGGTGATGATGCGGTTATCGAGAAACATTGGCGTAACGCAACCCGCGCATTATCGCGTCCGGCGAACCAGGCCGATCCACCTCGCTCCTTTGAGGCCCGTCAACGTGAGACAACGGCGGACTCGTTGAGTGCGTCGAATACAGGTTCGGCATCTCCGATAATCTTGGTTGCCATCGCAAAGCGGACGATGTGCAGAACTTCGCGGACTTTTTCCGGGGCGATCTTCAACACTCGAATCCTGTCCGCCATCGCGCGTACGCATGCCGGACTCGAACCCGCCAGCGCGGCAGCCAGATAGATCAGCGTGCGAACCTCTTCATCAAACGCGCCGGGCGCAGGCATCGCATAGCCACGAGAGCGCATGTGTTCATAGATCAAGCCGGGGTCGGCCCTTACTGATTTTTCGATCGCGCTTGGAACGGTTCCCATCCCGGCGCGCATCTGTTGCAGCAATTCTTCTGCCGTGGGTTGTTGCGCAGTCATGAGTCAGCCTCCTATTGCCACCTAATAAAGTCTCCGGCGAAAGAGCCATCCTGCCATCGCTAGTGTCGCCGGTCCGATAATGAGCATGGGCCAGAATTGCGGTACGAGCGACCAGGTCGGCGAGCCTTCGAGGAACACGCCGCGCACGACGATCAGGAAATACCGCATCGGATTGATATAAGTGAGATATTGGATCGCGCGGGGCATGTTCGCGATCGGGGTCGCGAAACCAGACAGAATTATTGACGGCACCATGAATAGAAATGTGCCGAGCAAGGCCTGCTGCTGCGTCACGGAGAGCGACGAGATCATCAGGCCGACGCCGATTATAGAGATAAGAAACAAGAACAATCCGAGGTAGAGGGGAAGGATACCGCCTCGTAACGGAACGCCAAACCAAAAGACGCCTGCAGCGATGATAAATGTCGCTTCGGCGCCTCCGACGATTACGCCCGGAATGCTTTTGCCAAGAAGAATGTCGATCGGACGCATCGGCGTCACGAGCAGCTGATCAAAAGTGCCAGCCTCGCGCTCTCGAGCTACCGACAACGCGGTCACCAGCAACGTCACTACCTGCGTAAGTAGAGCGACTATTCCCGGGACGATAAACCATCGAGACTCGAGGTTCTCGTTGAATCGCGCGCGGATATCGAGCGTCGCTGGCGGGTTGACGCCTCCGTGTTGTGCCAACCACCAGGAGTCGAAATCGGTCAGAATTGTGTTGGCGTACCCCAACACGAGGAGGGCGGTGTTCGAGTTGCGCCCGTCAAGAATCAACTGCACCGGACCAGCCGAACCCGCAAGTAGGTCCCGGCTAAATCGCCGGTCGATATGCAGGACGAGTAGCACCTTGCGATTATCGATGAGCGCGGCGACCTCCGCGTTGTTGTGAATCCGAGCGACCTCTTGGAATGCCGGTGCGTCTTCAAATCGGGCGACAAGCTCGCGCGAGGCTTGGCTGGGATCCTCATTGTAGACGGCGAAAGTCACATGGTTGAGATCATAGGTCGCCGCGTATCCGAACACGACCAGCTGAATTATTGGCGGGCCGATCAGCACCATGCGGCTCTTAACATCCTTGAGCACGGCGAGCAGCTCTTTGATGACCAATCCAAGCACGCGATACAGCATCGTCGGCTCTCACTCGAGGCTTTTGCGTGCTGACCGTCGCGCCAGCCCCAGAAAAATCGCCGCCATAATCATGAGCGCGAAAATGTTCGGTAACACGACAGGCCACGTGTTGCCGGCCAGAAATACACTTTGCAAGATGGTGACGAAATAACGCGCGGCCACGATATGTGTGATCAGTTGAATGGCTGCGGGCATGCTGCGGATGTCGAAGACAAAGCCCGAGAGAATGAATGCGGGCAGAAAAGTAACGATGATCGCTATCTGGCCAGCGACGAATTGATTCTTGCTGACTGTCGAAATCAGAAGTCCCATACCGAGCGCACAAAGAAGAAAAGCCGAAGCCGAGATCATGAGCAGCAATAGAGAGCCGCGCAGCGGAACATGAAACAACCACACTGCCATCGCCACCGACAGCACCATGCCCCCCATGCCTAAAACGAAGTATGGTACCAGCTTGCTTAATATGATCTCGTGTATGCTGGCGGGCGTTTCGAGCAGCGCTTCCATCGTGCCTCGCTCCCATTCCCGCGCGACGACCATCGCCGTCAGCAGCGCTCCGGTTAGCGTCATGATTACGGCGATCAGACCCGGAACCAGGAAATAAGTGCTGGTCACTGCCGGATTGAACCAGATTCGTACGTCAACCTGAACCGGCGAACTTAAGCGCACGCCTTGCGCTGCGGCGTACTGTTCGAGCCATCCAGCCCACACCTGTTGCAGGTAGCCTTCAATTAGGCGCGCATTGTTCGCATCCACGCCGCTTACAATAAGCCCAATCGACGCATTGCCCCCGCTGAGCATCTGACGGGCGAAATCGCTGCGCAGCCATACGATTCCCTCAACCTCTCGCACGCGCATCGCGCGCTCCGCTAGCTGAACGGTCGGGAATCGCACTGGCACGAAGTAGGGTGACCGGAAAAAAGCTGCTGTGAAGCTCGCAGTGTCACGGCTTGGTTGCTCGACGACCAGGGCGACCGGCACCCGTTTGGCGTCCAACGAGACGCCGTAGCCGAAAATCAGCAGCAAAATCACCGGCATCACGAAGGCGATTGCGATGCTGGAGGGATCACGCAGGATTTGCAGAGATTCTTTGCGCAAGAGCCCCCGCAACCGCATGAGTTGTTCCGAGTTCATGCGGCTGCACCAGGCTGATGGTCTTCGTTTGCGGTGATGAGGGCGACGAAGGCATCTTCCATGGTCGGATTGGGAAGCGTCGGCGAGGTAAACTGCGCCTTCATTTCCTCAGAAGTGCCTTCGGACAGAATTCGTCCTTGCGCCATAATCACCAGCCGGTCGCAGTACTCGGCCTCTTCCATGAAGTGGGTAGTGACCATAATCGTGATACCAGCCTCGGCGAGCGCATTAATTCTGCGCCAGAAATCGCGGCGCCCAAGCGGATCGACGCCCGAGGTTGGCTCGTCAAGGAACAGAATGTCAGGCTCGTGCATCAGGGCTACCGCAAGCGCCAGGCGCTGCTTGAAACCGAGCGGCAAATCGCGGCT
>JAJZAG010000002.1 GCA_021799555.1 Deltaproteobacteria bacterium
CTGAGAAGATGGTGGCCACCCTGCCGCGGGGGAAGCTGGCGGTGATTACAGAATCCTATCATCACGTCATGTTCGATAATCCCCGTGCTCTGATCGCGGCGCTCAGGCAGTTCCTGGCGGAACTGGGATGACGACCGCAATTCGGTAACGCGAAAATGCCGCGCCAAACAATACCGTGAGCGACCCGCACAGCCACATTTTCGATGCCGCGCCGCGCTTGCATTACCTCGAGTGGAATCCCGCGGGACGGGCTACCGTCATTCTTCTCCACGGCAACTGCGCCAATGCTTGGTGGTGGGAACCGCTCGCGCGTCTGATGCCTTCGGATATCCGTCTGATTGCCCTCGACCAGCGCGGCCACGGCGACAGTGAGTGGGTTCGCCCGGCGGCGTACTCGCCCGCCGATTATGCGCGCGACCTCGTGGACTTTGTCGGGCACGTCGCCGAACGGCGCGGCAAGCCTTTCGTCGTCGGCCATAGCATGGGCGGAATCAATGCGCTCGCGTTCGCGCGGGATCATGGAGACCTTACGTGCGCGGTTGCCGCGATCGACGTTGCAATCAGATCGAGCCGCGGACGCGATCGATATTTGCGGCGTCTGAAGGCCTTGCCCACCGTCACCTATCCGGACCTTGAAACCGCGCTGGAACGCTTCCGGCTGATGCCCGACGAAGGCGTTATCGCGCCCGACGTGTTGCGCGAGATCGCGCACAAGAGCCTGGCGCGCACCGACGACGGCCGTTGGACGCTCAAGTTCGACCGTGAGAGCTTCTTTGGCAGCGACGGCATCGATGTCGTCGAAGCGATCAAGATGATCGCAATTCCAACCCTCTTGGTACGCGCCGAGCGCAGCCGCATCATGACGGCCGAGTCGGCGGCTGCGGCGTGCAACACGAATTCTCGCGTGCGGCTGGTCGAAATCGCGGCGGCGCACCATCATGTGATCCTCGAAAATCCTTCCGCGATTGCACGCACGTTGTCCGAGTTCATCGCGCGGGGTTTGTGACGAGTTGCGCCTGCGCGCCGGGAATCGGATGGGTTCGTCGTGGTCGCTTGGCGAATTGCGAAACACTGAAATAATGAGAGTTGCACTGGATTTTTTGCGATATCGCCGTGGCTTCGTTTGCGCATTTTTTCGAGGGTCCGGCGCATCCACCCGTGCAGCCGGGTCCGGACAAAAGTCCGCGACCTCGCGTGGCGCGAGAAGTTGCGCAATCCGGGACTTCGGGCCGGAGGTTCCTGCCGCCGGCTGATTGATCTGCCGGCCGGCTCGAAGCATCGCGAAGGGCCGGGTGTGCCGGCTTGATGTTCCTCGCGCTTCCACGCCCCATACTTCGCATATTTCTCGGATCCGCATAAGGCTGAACTGTTCAGCCATGAACTAACGTGGCTATCGCCCTAACGGATGTTAGATAACCGGGGCGCTGCGGTTCTTCCGATTGTTCGCCGCGCGGGACGCGCAAGGAGCCGTTCAAGCGACCGTCCAGAGCGGAGCAAAACATGGGACGCGGCGAGACGGCGGGTCAAAGCTCGCGCGACATGGCGCGATGCGGGATTCCGGCTTCTTCGAAGACTTCGCCGAAGGGCTGAAAGCCCTGCTTCAAGTAAAACCCTTGCGCCGTCAGTTGGGCGTGCAAGATTGCGCGGCGGTAGCCGCGCTCGCGCGCCGCACGCATCAGAAATTCCAGGATTGCTCGTCCAATTCCCGAGCCGCGCAGTTCGCGTATCACCGCCATCCTGCCGATCTTAACCTCGCCTTCACCATGCTCGACGTACCGGCCGCATCCCAAAACCTGCCCACCGCGAATCGCTATCGCGTGGAAGGCGCGCGCGTCGTCGGCGTCGAGTTCGATACCCTCCGGCACGCGCTGCTCTTCGATAAACACGCGGCGGCGAATCGCATGGGCGGCGGCGATCTGCTCGTCTGAAACCGCGGCGACGATCTCAACTCGGATTTCCATCCTCCAAGTGAACTAGCAATTCGCTGGAAGGCTTGAAAAGCCCTGATCGGCGTCCGCGTGACAGCGATGCATTGCGATGTCTCGCGATTGTTTGAAAAGGTTTAAAGCATCCGGGCGTTGAGCGAGTCTACTTTCCGTCGGCTATGCAGAGCCTCGGGTGATTCACTGCCGGAATCGGTTTCGTGTCATCGGGCCTGCCAACGTAATTTGATTTGTCCGCCGCGCACCGATGAGACATCGAGATGCATCATCCGAATGCCCACGCGACCATCAGCGGGAACTCTTCTTGCCAGAAGGCGCCACCGTGCGACCCAACCCGCTCATTCATGACGACATCCGCATTTGCGTCGCGCAGCGCGTCCGCCCACCGCCTTGCGCTATCGAGGAAGAACGGCTCCTCCGTGCCAGCGACAAGGTATGTGCGCGGAAGCGGACTCGGCATAACGCCAGGCGGCTTGTAACCCCCGCCAGGCGAAGCGCAGAAGACGGCACCGTAGACATCGGGATGCCGAAGCCCAAGAGCGAGGGCCAGCTCTCCACTCGCCGAGACGCCGAACACCGCCGTACGATGAATTGGCAGCGCCACGCCAAACCGCGACTGCGTCCATCGGCGAACGTCCTCGACGAAGAACTTCTCGTGCGCCGCGAACCGCTCCGGATCAAAGCCGGGTGAGTATTCGTGGAGCCGGAGCGCCTCATCGGTCTGCCGATGTACACCGACGACCAATGTCGACGGAAGGTCGGCCTTCTCGAGCAACCGGCCCCACTTCGAGATCATCTGACCGTCGCCGGCGAAGACTATAGCTTCGGGCGGGTCCGGTGGAACGTACACCGTGACCTGCCGTCCACCGTCGTACTCGAACGTCTCGGTGACAAACTCTCCCGACATTGCGCCGGTGGACTGGGCGGCCGCACTGTCGGACTCACTCTGCTTGCGGTTGACGTGATTGCCTGCTTGCTTCTTCATGGCGTCGCTTTCATTTCTAGAACATTGGAACTGGGGTGTCTCGCAATTGATGGAGAGGCCGTGTTCCGCCGCCGAGTTATGGCCCACCGGTAGTGAGAGAGCGGGAATCATTATAAGCATTTTTTCGACTTCGCCCTTTACTGACTAAATGGGCGAGGCGGAAAAATGCGGATTCCTGGCGCGCGCCGCTGCGCGCGGCAATGCCAGTGCCAGCTCCGCTGGTGCCGCAGTGGGAGTGAGCGCCAAGCTCTATTGTCGCAGCGCAGCGAGCGCGGCGCTGGCCGGCGGTCCATGATCCGTTCCAGTGTCAGCGCAACTTGCCGCGCGCTGATGCCGGTATCAACCGCGGTGGCCAGACATTCGAGGGTAAACTCATCGATTATGGTCAGCAGCCAGATCGCACGACCTCCACCAATCCGATCTAGTGTTGTGTCTCATTACAACCTTCGCATCAAAAGCGTTTGTCATCCTGAGAGAAACGAAGGATCTCGCAGCCGCCGTCCTTGCGGCCGTATTGGATTCTCTCAAGCAACCGGGGCCGAATCACGCGGCGGAGAAATGCCGCGCGAGATCCTTCGCTGCGCAGACTCCGCTCAGGATGACGGGCATATTCGCTAAACTTATTTGCGGGATACCTCGCTAGCAGAGGGATCGGGCAGGCGCGGAGAGAAGAGACGGCGTGGAAGCGGGTCTGTTATCGTAAAAACCACCTTGTTCGTGTGATTGCGTCGGTCGGTCCAAAGCCGCACCCGAGACGGACGGGGAGTATTCTTGCTCAAGCGCTGCGACAGGCGTGCGATTTTCACTGGCGCACAGATTCGCGGCGCGTCAATAAAGATATTAGCCGTGCTACGCATTGGCTTCATGGTTGCGCCGGGCCTGTGCTACGCTTGCGCGCGGCTGGGAACGAGCGAGGAGACGCGATGCCTAATCTATCCGAGACGATCTATGCACCGGAACTGGAGGGCGGCACCTGGATTCAGGGCGGTCCCGTATCGATCAAGGCGCTGCGCGGCAAAGCGATCGTACTGGTGGATTTCTGGGATTACACGTGCGTGAATTGCATCCGAACGCTGCCCTATGTTGAAGGATGGAATCGGCGCTACGCCAGAGACGGGCTCGTGATCGTGGGCGTGCACGCGCCCGAATTCAGCTTCGCGCGCGAGGGATCGCACGTCAAAACCGCAGCGCACGAATTCGGACTCGATTATCCGATTGTGCTCGACAACGAATATGCGATTTGGCGGTCCTACTCGAATCGCTTTTGGCCTGCGAAATACCTCGTCGATTCGCAGGGCCGCATCCGCTATTACCACTTCGGCGAAGGCGGCTATCAGGAAACCGAAGTCGCAATTCAAAACGCGTTGCGTGAGCTCAATCCCGACTTGAGACTGCCGCCGCCGATGGATCCCGTCAGAGAGTCCGACCAGCCTGGCGCGGTGTGCTATCGGGTTACACCGGAGCTATATCTCGGCCACGCGCGCGGCCAATTCGGCAATCCGGCGGGGGTCGTACGCGATCGTCCGCATGATTACGCGGACCCGGGCCGCCATGCCGAGGGACTGTCGTATTTGGGCGGTCGATGGCGGGTCGAGCAGGAATCGGTGCGCGCCGAAGCGCCGGGGGCGACGATTGCGCTCCGGTTTACGTCCAAAGATGTTAACCTGGTGATGGCGCCGCCAGCCGGTGCGATCGCGCAGGTCGAAATCTCGATCGGCGCGGATCAGAAGCTCGGCGATGACGTGAAAACCGCGACCGGCCGTCCAATCGTTACGGTGGATCGGCCGCGGATGTACAATTTGATCGCGAATGATTCAGTGATTCCGGGCGCGCTGGAACTGAAAGCGCTCGAGGCGGGTGTTGCGGCCTATGCGTTCACGTTTGTCTCTTGTGTGGTGAGCTAACCACCGGCTTGCGAAGTGGAGAGACGCGATGAAATCGGAGCAAGAACGGCGCGCGACCGACACGCAAATCGAACGTGCGGCGGAGATTATACTCGAAGCCGAATACCCGATTGCCCTTACCGGCGCCGGAATGTCGGTCGAAAGCGGCATCCCGCCGTTTCGAGGTCCGGGAGGATTATGGACGAAATACGGCGAGCCGCCGATGAACGGCTTCCAGCGCTTCATGGAGAATCCAAAAAAGGCCTGGGAAGAGCGTCTGAGCTCGCGTAACGACGAGCTCTACAAACCGCTCACGGAAGCCAAACCCAACCCGGGTCATCTGGCTTTGGCCGAACTCGAACATCTCGGAATCCTCCGCTTTGTCATCACCCAGAATATCGATGACTTGCATCGACAGGCGGGGCAGAAATCGATGGCGGAGATCCATGGCAACTGGAAGCTAATCCGATGCCTCGAATGCGGCTTACGATTCCGCCGCGAGCAGATTGATTTGACCGAACTGCCCCCGAAGTGCCCGGAATGCGGGGGTCTGATGAAGAGCGACACCGTATCGTTCGGCGAACCGATTCCCGCCGATATGCTGCGCTTATGCGCGGAACATTCGGCGCAGGCCGATTTGGTGATCGTGGCAGGCACCTCGGCTACGGTTTACCCAGCCGCGGGCTTTGCGCTGGAAGTGAAAGAACGCGGCGGTGCGCTGGTCGAGGTCAACCTCTATCAGTCGGAACTGACGGGGATCTGTGACGTTAGCCTGCGCGGCGGCTCCGCTGAAATCTTGCCCCGGCTGGCGAGAGCTATCGCAGCAATACGAAAGAAACGCGGATCGTAATCCGGGCTGATAGCGGAGGTGGCGAGGCTCCGCAAGGCGCTGCTTTCCGTCCGGCTGGCAGTCCTTCGCGCGACTCGTCCGAGGATCGAAACGGCCGGATTTCTCGCCGCAGTACGCCGCGCTGGGACTGGAGCCGATCTGCAAGAAATCTCGGACCCTCGCTCGAAATGACGCCTTCCGCGTAATCTGCGCGGTCATTGCGAAACCGCGCGGATCCCGGTCGGACGAACAACCGTACCCCGCCCGCCGTGGAGCTGAATTGCGCCAGGTTTTTGTTTTGAGCTCCGCTCAGTACTGCTTGATTACGCGGGCGCGGCCGAGGTCGTCGTAAATATAAGTGTCTTCGGGATTTTCGTCGCGGGTTTTTTTGTGGGAGCCGTCGCAGAACGGTTTATTCTTCGAAAGCCCGCACGCGCAGATATAAATCGGCAGCTCGGTGCCTTCGGGAACCTCGTAGGGGGAATTCTTGTCGTGCCGGATCATTCGCGCCATGGGATTAATCCTCTTGCTCTTTTTTCCGCCCTTGCCGAAAGCGCCGCTCGATTCGAGGGACGCTTTGCGAAGGCAGGTGACTCGCCCACTTAAGACCACGCCGCCGCGATAGTCAATTGCGCCGCGACCGGCGGGAGGCTTAAGCGAGTGGTTGATGGATTGCTTCGGCGGCTTCGGCGTCGGCGGAGATTGCGTCGCGAGCGTCCTGCGGATGGCGGCGATGCGCATCCGCACCGAGCACGAGCGTGAGCACGCCCGAGATCGCGATGAGAACGCCGATAATCTCACGCCGGGTCGCGCTCTCACCCAGAAACATCACCGCGAACAGAATCGAGAGCATCGGGATTCCCGGTACGACCAGCGCCGTCGTCCATGCGAGCGACAGACGGTTGATCGCGCCGTACCATGTGAGCGCGCTCAGGAAATAGACGAAAAACCCGGTGACAAGGATCGCAATCACCGCTGGACCGCTCGAGAGCTGTGCGAGCGCCGCCGGCCGCGCAATTAGCAGCATCGCGACCAGCGCAAGCGCCCCGTAGATCATTCGTCCCGCGGTGACGTTGACAGGAGTCAGTGGCGGCATCATCCGCAACCCCATCACATGCGACGCCTGCCAGAACACAGGAGTGCAAAACACGAGCGCCGCGGCCCAGATCGGCGAAAATTTGCCGCCCGCGCCGAACACCGAGCCGATTCCAACCAGAATCGTCGCCGTCGCGAGCAACTGACGCCACGATGGCCGTTCGCCGACCACAATTGTCGCCAACACGAGCGAGTAAACCGGCTCGGTCTGTAGCAGAATCGTTCCGGCGATGGCGTCGATTCTGGTCAGCCCGAAAGTCAAGGTCAGGCTAGTGGCGACCGTGCCGACCATCGCCATTGCAAACAGCGGCATCCGAAACCGCGACTGAAATAGCAGGCCAAGCTCCCGTTTTTTGACCATCGCGATCGTGCTGCAAATCGCTGCGACAACAACTGCTCCCGTGCAGAACAGGAGCGGGTCCAGATGAACGGCGCCCCATCGCGTCAACCCGGGCTGCGATGCACCGATAAGCGTGTTGGCTATTGCCAGCGCAACGCCGATTCTGAACGCGCGCGCCATCCCTTCGGCGCGCGATTTTGGCGCCGGAGCGTCCTTGTATTCCTGCTGGTTCATCGCGGCTTCAGGCACGCGCGAGCGCAATCGCGATGACCACTGCGGCAAGTGCGAGGCGATACCAAGCGAATGGAACGTAGGTGCGAGTGCGGACGAATCGGACCAGTCCGACGATCGCGATCAACCCGAAGATCGCGGCCGCAATGAATCCCCATCCGACCTGCGCATTTATTCCGGCGTGAATGATTTTGCGCCCCTCGACCATCCCGGCGCCTGCGATTATCGGCGTCGCCATCAGGAAGGAAAAATTAGCCGCGTCCTGCCGCTCGATACCGAGAAATCGCGCCATCGTGATCGTGGCGCCCGAGCGGGATACGCCGGGAAAGATTGCGAATGCCTGACTCAGCCCAATTGCGGCTGCATCGAAGAGCGTAAGCTGGCGAAGTGTTCGTTCAGCAGTGTTATATTTATCCACTAGCCATAAAACGACGCCAAGAAGTCCCAACGCAGCCCCGATCAGGAGCTTGTGCTCGCGGAATAGAGTTTCAGCCTGCTTCTCGAGAGCGAGACCGATAATCGCACCGGGAATCGACGCGACGATCAGCAGTACCAGCAGGCGACGTTGGGGAGTGTTGCCGGTGAATACAGACACCGCCATCCCAGTCCAATCACGCCAATAATACGCGATAAGCGCCACCAGCGTGCCGAGATGAAGCGCGACGTCGAAGGCGAGGCCGGGATCGGGCCATCCGAACAGCCACGGAATCAGCACCAGATGGGCTGAACTCGAGACCGGCAGAAATTCGGTAAGCCCTTGAACGGCACCCAAGATAATCGCTTGAAATGTCGAAAACATAATTAAATCAATAGGTTAACGTCTCCAAGTCGATGTTCTGCCGGACTTTCAGGTGCGTCGAGGCGCGTGAAAACGTGTCAGTTTATGACAAAATGCCGTATCGATTTCGCTTGACCGGAGAACGGCGTGGTTTAGAATTGAAGTGCCAAATCGGATGTGGGTCGGGGTGAGGTTTTCGAGGAGGTCCTGATGGGTATGAGTCGAAGCGCACGGGGTAAAGTTATCCCGCTCAGGGAAGGCAGTATCGTTGAAGATGAAGCCGACTCGGCGCGTTCGCGTCTGTGGGATTCTCTTCAACCGGGTGACCCGCGGCCTTTTCCGACCGTCAATACGCTCCCGCGCCTGCCGGTCGCGATTCCTGACGAGATTCTCGATTATTACGGATGGGTCTTCTGTCAGGGAGGATTCCTTAATCTGCAGATGACCTTCGAACAATTTCTTGCCGTTGTGGCCGCTGTCAGCCCCTCGGGCTTGTGCCCGGAATATGACCCTTCGGAGTTGTCGGGCGCGATCGATTGAACTTAACTCTGGCCGCAGCCAAGCGCACCCGATTTCAGGGCGGTCGCCCGACGCGGTGCGCTTTTCATTTTGGGGGCGAGCGGTAGCCTGGCTTGACAGCCAACCGGTGGGTTGATGTCGATCGACATCAAGATTGACCTCAGGGTGCAGAAGACGTCCCCTTGGTCGAGGGAAGCATCGTGTCGCGAACCCAGATCGTCTGGACGCCGCTCAAGTCGCTCGCCGATGTAAGTCCGTTATCTTTGGCAATTTGTCGCCAGTTGTCTTCATTGCCGGTGGCCCGTTTGGCGAGCGCACGCAGGTCTTCACCCGGCAATAAAGCGAAGTTGACGCCGCCTTCGCGTGGAGTTGGCGATGGGGGCGGCAGCTTGGCGGCTAGCTGATCGAACTTGGTGAACAAATTAAGCCGCTTGGAGGGTAAATACGCCGCCAAGTCGGAATCGGGGATATCCTGAGTTTCCAGGTTCGCGACGATTCGGCTGGTGCGGGTACCGGTCGGAACAATCTCGATCACATAGCGATACTGCGGATTGAGACCGACCAGGCTTCCGAAAACTGAGGTATTTATATGCGCGGGGCGCCAATTCGTGACAACGTGGTCCTCGGGCCGAACTTCAAACAGCACTCCTTCACCGCGCAGCACGTCCTGTGTCATCACGAAAGTTTCCTGCGCGGTGTAGGGAGTATCATGCTGTTCGCCTTGGGCGGCTTCGCTTCCCCCACCGGCAGCGCCGTACGGTGCATACAGTGCCGCGCATCCAGCAATCATGAACGCCAGAAATCCGAGTATCGGCTTGGATAAATGTTTTGAGGCTCTCATGACCGCCGCACCGCTAATCAGGAAACCATGCGCTTGAGGTGTGCGCAAGAAGAGAGGTGAATAATCTTGAGACGAGCGCAACACTCCGGGGTGTGTACCATCGCTTCTCTCATTGCCGGACTGGACTGGTTCTCACGGATTGCGCCATTCGCGCGAGCAGGCTAATCAGATACTTCGCTAATGGCTTCATCAGAAAATGGTTCCCCGCGGCACGTGATGGCGGTGGTCGGCGCTGCTACCGCAGGCTCGGAAATCGCCCGGATTCTTGCCCAGCGTGGCGCCTTGGTGGCGGTCTTCGAACAAAATCCGCGTCCGTACGGAAAGATTGAGGACGGTTTACCGCGATGGCACGTCAAGCAGCGGCGCGATGAGTACGCGGAAATCAATAGCCGCCTCGACCATCCTAATATCGCCTATGTTCCGCTGACAGCGCTCGGTCGAGACCTTGATTTCAACGAGTTGCGCACCGGCTGGGGGCTATCGGGAATCGTGCTCGCACATGGTGCGTGGCGTGATCGTCCCTTTCCAGTGGAAGGCGCTGACCAGTTTATCGATCGCGGACTCGTCTATCAGAACAAGCTCATCTATTGGTTCAATCACTACAATGAAAAGGCTTACGTCGGCCCTCGCTACGAGATTACCCCGGGTGCAATCGTCGTCGGTGGGGGACTCGCCTCGATCGACGTCGTCAAGGTGCTGCAAATCGAGACGACGCTGCGGGCGTTGGCTGCGCGGGGAATTGCGGAAAGCATGCTTCGGCTTGAACGCGAAGGAATAGAGCCGGTGCTGGCCGCGCACGGCCTCAAATGGGCTGAGTTGAACGTCGCGCCGTGCCAGCTTTATTACCGGCGCCGGGTATTGGACATGCCCCTGTCCGACATTCCACCGGACGCACCGCCGAAGAGAGCTGAGGCGATGCGGTCCGCGCGCGCCAAGATTCTGGACAAGGCGATGCGCAAGTTTCTGTTCGGCTTCCGCGAGCTGCGCGCTCCCACGGGATTGATCGTGGAAGACGGAATGCTGGCCGGTGTCCGATTCAGCGCCACCGATGTGATCGAAGGGCAGGTCAGAATTGTCGCCGACGCGGTGGAGTCGCCGCGCGCAAAGTTAACCGTCAGTTCCATTGGCAGTATTCCCGAGCCGATACCGGGAATCGCGCAAAAGGGCGAGACCTACAGCTACGTAGATTCGAAAATCGGTCTCCTCATGGATGGCCCCACGGCCGTTTTTGCGGCGGGAAATGTGCTCACCGGCAAGGGAAATATCAAGGACTCGCTCGAAAGCGGAACCGAGGTGGGAACTCGCATCGCTGAAGCCTATCTGGGTCTGTCGGAAGAGAGCGTTGCGCTTGCCGAGGGTGCGCGTCACGTCGCGACGACGACGGGCGAGGCGATTGCCGACGCACTCTCCACACGGGCCAAGCTTGCGCCCGAAGCGGTTCAAGCGATCATGCGCCGGATTGAAGAGCGGCAGCGTGCGGTCGGCTATGCGGGCGACTACCGCGAGTGGATCGCAAAAGTAACCCCGCCCGACCTCGAGTAAGCGGAACTATCGCGGGACATAACGAGGTTCGGCTTCGCGCGGCCAGGCATCGCGAACTTACTTTTGAAATTTGATCGCTGTTCCCTTTACAGATGTGCAGGTGAAACTGAGGATATTGTAGACTGGAATGAAACCGTAAAGGCTGGTCGAAGTCGTCACGTTCACCAGGGCGTCCGCTCCCGTGGGCGCTAACGCGCGATCGACGGCGGTTTGAATATCCGAGTCACCCCAAGGCACCACCGCGATTATGAAGTAGCGACATGCCTGGCCCTGCGCCGGTCCGAGATCCTGAATGTTGTGCCCCGACTTCAAAAATGCGACCGGGTCTACAGAGCTCTTTGTTATGACACCAAGGGATCCCACTGACACACAGCCCGCGAGCGAAAGTACCTCCACAAAAATCATTAAACGAACTAAAGTTTGCTTCATCGAGTGTTTTTTCCTGATTTCATGATACTACGCACTAAAATTTTTGCGGTGGGTCAGCCACTTATCTGCCAGCTGATCGTACTTGTCAACAAAAGGCAGAGAGAAACGGCCTTGGCGATGAGCGCAGTGGAACTGGTAGTCGCGTTTTGCCTCGTTCGGCGTCGGGCGCTACGCTCTCGGCAGTAATCGCGCGCGAGGTGCGGTGTGGAAGAGCTGAGGAAATCCGATCCGGAAATTTACGATCTAATCGGCAAAGAAGAGCGCTACGAATTCGATTCAGTTCGGCTGATCCCGTCGGAGAATTACGCATCCGCCGCTGTCCTGGAAGCCACCGGCTCCATTCTGACCAACAAATATTCCGAGGGTTACCCCGGACGCCGCTACTACGAGGGCCAGCGCTATATCGATACGCTTGAGAGTCTGGTGATCGATCGGGCCAAGGCCCTGTTTGGCGCCGAGCATGCGAATGTTCAGCCTTACTCGGGTTCGCCGGCGAATCTTGCGGTCTATTTTGGATTGGTGAAGCCGGGCGATACGATCATGGGGATGGCGCTTCCGATGGGCGGGCATCTGACCCACGGATGGAACGTCAGTATCACGGGCACCTTCTGGCGCTCCGTGCAGTACAACGTGGACCGCGAGACCCATCGGATTGATTACGACGCGGTGCGCGATCTCGCGCGGCGCGAAAGGCCGCGGATGATCGTCTGCGGGGCGACGGCGTACCCGCGCAAGATCGATTTCAAGGCGTTTGGCGAGATCGCGAAAGAGGTTGGGGCGCTGCTGCTCGCCGATATCGCGCATATCGCGGGCCTGATCGTCGGCGGACAGCATCCGAGTCCCGTTCCGTACGCTGACGCGGTTACCACCACGACGCATAAAACGCTGCGTGGACCGCGCGGCGCGATGATCCTGTGCCGCGGCGAGCATGCCGACGCGATTGACAAGGCGGTTTTCCCGGGACTTCAGGGCGGGCCGCATAACCACACTACCGCCGCGATTGGAGTCGCGCTCAAGGAAGCGGCGACGCCTGAGTTCAGGGACTATGCCGCGCAAATCGTCCGCAACGCCAAGGCGCTGGCCGAAGAACTGCTCGCACGCGGATTCTCGCTGGTTTCAGGCGGCACTGATAATCATCTGATCCTCGTCGATCTGACCAGCAAGAAAGTTATTGGAAAGAAGGGCGCCAAGGCGCTCGACGCGGCCGGGATCGTCTGCAACTACAACACCGTTCCCTACGACCCGCGCAAACCTTTCAGCCCCAGCGGTTTGCGCCTTGGCACGCCGGCCGTGACCTCGCGCGGGATGCGCGAGCCCGAGATGAAGCAGATCGCCAAGTGGATGGACGAAGCGATCGCGCAAGCGGGCGACGAAGCCGCCCTCAAGAGAATTTCGGGTGAGGTTGCTGAGATGTGTCATCACTTCCCGGCGCCCGGTTTATCGATCCGCTGAAACGCAGCGCGCGACTTTGCGGTTGCTTGACATCGTGGCGGCACTGACGCGATAAACGCGCCATGGCGACCACAAATCCAGCGAAGATCAAAATCGAGCGCGGCCTCAATTTTGGCGCTCCATACACGCCCGACATGCAGCAGGCGGGCAAACGTCCCGAACCAACCTGGAGCACGATCGCGGCGCAGGTACGCGAGGCTGAAGCGCTCGGCTACGACGCCCTGATCGCCGTTGAAACCCAACACGATCCCTACCTGGGCCTCGCAATCGCCGCGATGGAACCGGCGAAGCTCGAGCTTGGAACCGGAATCGCTCTGGCGTTTACGCGCAGCCCCGTTGCCACAGCTTACACCGCGTGGGATCTGCAGCGCATGAGCGGCGGGCGCCTCATGCTCGGTCTCGGATCGCAGGTCAAGGGACACGTGACGCGCCGGTTCGGGATGCCGTGGTCGAAGCCTGCGCAACGCATGAAGGACTACGTCGGCGCAATGCGCGCGTGCTGGAAAACGTGGCAGACGGGAGAGCCGCTTAACTTTCGCAGCGAGCACTACAACCTGTCGCTGATGACGCCGAACTTTTCGCCGCCGCCGCAGGAGCATCCGCATATCCCGGTCGCGATCGCGGCCGTTCAGGAACGGATGCTGCAAGTCGCGGGCGAGGTTTGTGACGGCGTACGTCTGCACGGGATTGTGACGCGCAAGTATTTGGATCAGATCGCGTTTCCAAATCTAAAGCGGGGCTTCGAAAAATCCGGACGGCCCGTTTCCGAATGGCCGAATTTCCAAATCTCGGGCGGCGGCTTTCTGGTCGCGGCAAAAGATCGCGACTCGCTCGCGAAAGCCGTCGAGACCACCAAATCAACTATCGCGTTCTATGGATCAACCCGCTCGTACCGGTCGAGCTTCGAGCTCGACGGATGGGGCAATACCGCCGACGAACTGCATAAGCTCTCGGTGCAGCAAAAATGGCGCGAGATGGCAAAGCTCGTCACCGACGAGATGGTTCATGCATTTGCCGCGGTCGGAACATATGACGAGATCGCCGCGGTGATGAAACGGCGCTTCGCCGGAATCAACCGCCTCGGCTTCGACATGCCGGTGCATAGCGACCACGATCGCGGCGCGCTAAAGGAGATCCTGCAGGACTTAAGGCGCGAATAGTTCTCGCCGTTGATTCTGATGCGAGGAAAAACGCATCGGCTGGGCCCCCAGCCAACGAGTGTCGCTATGAGCGCAGCCGCAGGATTTGAACGCTACTATTATGGTCGGAAAGTGGTTTTGGAGTCCGAATCATTTGAGGACGCGAACAAGAAAATCAAGAATTTGATTGACAGCCGAGGGGGAACAGGCCAAAGGCGCCGCTTTTACTACTCAGAGGGCGGTTCGCTATTGTGGAGCGAATACCAGTTCCTCTTCCTTTGCCAGCTGATTGAGTTCAAGACTGCGGAAGCCATCAGCGTACTGGCAAAGGTCCAACTGGTGTCGCCTGAACTCGTCGAGCACCTAAAACAAGGGAAGAGAGCGAATCCTGAGCGGAGCAAGAGCCCGCAGAGGCTGGTGTCGCCAGCCTCTCTCTTGGGGGATTTCCAGTTCAATTTGGGAAAATTGGCGAAAATAATCGATTCTGACGTCCGTCCGTTCCAAGGGAAAAAGAGGTTGCTTTCCCGGCTAAAAGCCTTCAACCGTGAAAGGAATACCTTCATTCATCGTTCTTTCAATAATAGTCCCAAATCCCCCAGCGAGTGCATCACGCATGGGCTCTTCATCGGCAAAAGGCTACTGCAATTGATAGACACGATGGCTGAGGGTCTTCTCGTGCCCGCTCTCGCGCAGAAAAGAGCGCAGCTGCGGCGGGTCGCTCGGCCTTAGTGCGATGGATCAATATCCGACCACAGCCTGCGCATGAACTCGATATGCGTCTCGACTGCCCATAGCGTCTCGGGTGCGGCGCTCGCGGGTATCGCTTTGAAAATCGAGGCGGCGCTCGAATCGCCGTGGTCGCGATCAACTTTGACGTGGACCGAGAAGAACAGCAGCGCGGCGTCCGACAAGTGGTAGTTACGGCGCAGGCCGTCGATCACACGAACGTACGCGTCGGGGTTGAATAGCTCGGAGCCGAGGCTGATCCCGGCCAGCGTCACGTACCAGGGCTTCGATTCCGCAAGCCAGTACATCCAGTGGACCATCGCGGTCGCGTCGGGCGACATCCGGGCTTCGCACAAAGCATTGCGCGGAATTCCAATTGCCTCACCAAATTCGAGATAAAGCTCAGGATGCGACCGGCCGACGCCGGAGACACGCCCGAGTTCCTCTTCGATCAGGTTCTCGACGATCGCCTTGCGTGCGGGAAAGTCGTCGCACTTGGCGTAAATAAGTCCAAGGATATTGGCGTTATGCGCCTTATTGCCGATGTACAGTTGCGTCGCCCACCATCGTAGCTGCTCGAGTGAGAGTTCGCCGCGTTCAATTTTCTCGATTGTCGGATGAGACTTGAGCGTGCGATTGTTGCGCTCGAGTCTGGCGATCAGCGCCTGGAGCTCTCGAACTCCATCCTGCACGTCCATGCTTCAGTTCTCCTCGGCGAGATCGACGTTGGCGCGTGGCGCGGGCGCGGAAGCCGCGCCCTTCGTATGCTCGGCCGCGAGCCGTATTTCAATTGTGCGTTTCAGCTCCGCCTTTTTTATCTTGCCGACATTGGTCAGCGGCATCACATCGATCACCTCGAGCCGCTCAGGAAATTTGAAGCGCGCAAGCCCGCGTTGCGCCAAATGGACCGATAGCTCTTCGAGCGACAGCGAGCCTCCCGGAGCGAGCTTCACAAATGCGCAGACCTTTTCGCCAAGCCGTGGGTCGGGCATCGCGACCACGGCTGCGGCGCTGACGGCGGGATGCGCGATAATGTGGGATTCGATCTCTTCGGCGCTGATCTTCTCGCCGCCGCGATTGATTTGGTCCTTAATGCGCCCCTCGACGATCAAGTTTCCGGACGGCGTTTGCCGTACCAGATCGCCAGTGCGGTAGAATCCATCGGCGGTAAATGCCGCGCGATTGGCGTCGGCGGCGCGATAGTAGCCGCGAATCGTGCTCGGCCCGCGGCACCATAGCTCTCCGGTCTCGCCCGCGGCCACTTCGGTCCCGTCGGCGCGCACGACGCGGATTTCATCGTCGGGCGAAACCGGACGTCCCTGCGTTGTGCACGCAACGTCGTCGCTTTCGTCGAGACGTGTATAGCAGATTAGTCCTTCGCTCATACCAAGCACTTGCTGCACCTGCAGATGGGGGAATACGCGCCGGAGCGCGCGCGCAGTCGGCTCCTGAAGCCGCTGTCCGCCCACGCTGATCACGCGCAGCGTCGCGAAACCGTGCCGGTCGCGCTCGGCGAGGCCGAGGATCGAAAGTGCGATCGCCGGGACGCAGGGCAGATGCGTGATTTGTTCGGCGTCCGCGACTCGCATGAGGTCGGAGGCGTTCGTCGATTCGGAAAAGATTGTGGCAGCGCCGCTCAGCAAGGCGCCCACCAGCCCCGGCGCTCCAAGGGGGAAGTGATGTTCCACCGGCAACGCGAGCAGCAACCGCGTCGCGGGATTGAACCCGCACACGGCGGCGCAGGCTTCAGCGCTACAAAGATAATCGGCGTGACTGCGCGGGATCAGCTTTGGCAGTCCGGTGGTTCCACCGGAGAGCAGCAGGATTGACACGTCGAATGGATCCCCGCCGCGCGAACCGATTGGCGGCCCCGGTTCAGCTACGGAGCCGAAATCAATCCCGCCTTCGGCGGGCTCGGTCGTCAGGATGATTCTGAGTTCCGGCGCGCGCCGGCGCAACTCGCGTGCCAGCGCGACATGATCGAAACCGCGGTAGGTGGGCGCAACGGCGATCGCGACAGGCTTGGCTAGCGTAATCAGATATTCGAGTTCGGCTTGCCGGAGCGCCGGCAGCGCCATCACCGGTATCGCGCCGATCTCCGCGCACGCGACCAGCAGCGTCGCAAACTCGACGCGATTCGGAAGCTGTACGATAATCCGGTCGCCACGCTTGATCCCGCGCCGTTCGAGGGTCGCCGCGATCCGCGACGACTCTTCGAGCAGCGCCGCGAAACTAATCGCGCGCCGGGCGTCTCTGATCGCGATCGCATCGGGGCGCTCGGCGGCATGGCGCCGAGCGGCATCGCCGATTGCCTGAGCGAGAGTCTGGCGCCGCCAGCATCCTGCGCGAAGGTAGCGTTCGGCGTCGGCGGTCGGAATTGGGATATAATCCTCGAGCATTATGGTTTTTGCGGCGATACGCTGATCGGGCGAACACTCTTCGGAAGTTGTGGCGCGGACGTCGGGTGACGGTCCTCGATCGCGCCCTCGACCATAAAGTAAACCTCATCCATGATTCTGGCGCGCTGCTCGAAGTCACGGCCTGGTTCGTACCAGGTATAGAACCAGTTCATCGCTCCAAACAAAAGCGACGTTATAATTCGGCTGCGTTCCCGATCCAGCGGAGCGCCCCGTTCTTCAGCGAGTTGATCGAGCAACTTACGGCACATCCGCGAGTACTCGCGTTTGAGCCGAGCGATGTCGTTTTGGTAGCGTCCGGAGAGCGAATCCGCCTCGCGAACCAGAACCTTCATCTCCGCGAGGTTGCCCATGTGGTATTCGAGATGGGCGGCGATAAATTCCCGCATTCGAGTCTCCGCGTCGGGCGCTGAGCGAGCCGCTTGCTCGGCCCGGCGCAAAAGCGCTTCGAAGGCGCGGCGCGAGATCAGGTAGAGGATTTCCTCTTTGTTCCGCAGGTAATAATAGATGCGCGGAAACGAGATTCGCGCACGCGCCGCGATATCCCGTATCGTGGCCAAGCCAAAGCTTTTTTCGGCAAACACGGCGGCGGCGGCACGCAGGATATGATCGATATTGGCGTCGTAACGTTCGTCTGGAGCGAGCGCGCGCGAAGCGGGTTTGATCCGGGTCACGCGCCGGACGGCGGGTTGAACGATGGCTTTTTTCAAATGAAATGCCTCCCGCCCAAGGTTTGCCCGCCCCGCCCGCGAACGCAAGCCGTCGAAGCTTGCCGCATCCCGCCCCAGCTAAGCGGCGACCGGCGTGACCGCGACTGAGACCGCCTGCCAAATTCCGCCGCGCTTGGAAAAAACCCGCAGGAAGCGCTGATCGGTGTGGTGGTCATCGAACTCCAATTGAAGCCGTCCGCGGCTGATGCCGGTGTCTCCGAACACATGCACGAATTGCCCGCTGAATGTCACCGATCCTGCCCGCCCTGGCGGGTTAACCATAAGGATCGCTTTTGTGACGAGTTGACCTAAAGCGGTCCAACCGGTGAAGTCATCTGCAAGGATGTGAGCCAGCGGGGTGCGGTCGTGGCGCCGATACGCATCGTTCCACTCGTTGTCCAGACGCAGTATCTGCGCCTCATCGTCTGTTTGCGTGCCCACAGTCTACCCCCGCCGTCCAAGCTGCGTTCCGCTCAGTGAACCCTCCGCGCCGTCATTTCGAGCCATAGGCGAGAAATCGCGAGGCGTTCTCCCTCGACGCCCACGCCGCGTGCAGCGGGCGCTCGATCGCGATTTCTCTTTTCGGTCGAAATGACAGACGCGATCTCGTGGCATCGCGGGTCACAGATAGAGGCGGCCGGCGGTTGGGTCCGGAATGGGAATTTCGAGCTTGGTCAGCAGGTTGTTGACCTCGGCTTCGAACTCCGCGCGCATCTGTTCGTTGCTGCGGCGCCTGAGTCCCATCCTGACGTAATCGAATTGCCGCTTCGAGCCCGACTTGCCGAACATATCGAGCCCGGCCGGATACCACTTGGCGAGATGCTTGATCAGCAACGCGCGCCCGCGCTCGCCTTCGCGCTCCAAATGGCGGCGCATCAGCCGATAGCCGAACGCTGCGTGACCGAGTTCTTCGCGATAAACCCGTTCCGCGATTTTGGCGAGAGGTTGATAAGAGCATCCCACCCACTCGTAGCCCATGTACGCGCCCTGCCGGTCGGCGAAAAAACTGAACAGTCCGTATTCGATCCAATCCTGCGCCTGGTCGCGCATTTCGAAAATATAGATCGGCATTGGCGTTGCCATGAAGGCATCATCGACGCTTACGCCGAGGTCGCCGAGCAGATGCATCCAATAGCTCGCGTGGCGGACCTCGTCGGACCAAAACGCGGCGTACTCGGCCTTGTCTTCGGGGGTGGGCGCGAGCGCGAGCGGCTTAAGGAGCGTGCGCTCAGGCATCAGCATGTATTCCGACTCGATTCGCGACTGAATCGAGAGCATCCGGATGAGCAGATACTTGTACGCGGCTGGCAAGTTGCCGGGGCCGGTGAATTTTACCGCTTCGGCTTGTTCGGTCGGATTTTGCAATCCCGTGTTCCTCGCGAGCAGCGCTGTGTCATGTTCTGAACGTTGGTTCAGTTAACCATCTCGGGACTGAAACGGCAAGCGATTCTGAAGGCTATCCCGCCATCGTAAGTCCGCCGCTGATGCTGATGACCTGTCCGGTCGCGTAATCGGAGTCGGACGAGGCGAAAAACGCGACTGCGCCGGCAAGATCCTCGGGCTTACCCAGCCGGCGAAACGGAATTCCCCGCGCCATCGATTCGAGCACGCCCTCGCGTCCCGCCATCGCGTCGCGCAGCAGCGCGGTTTCCGTTGGTCCCGGACACACGACGTTGACGTTAACGTTGTACCGGGCCAGTTCGCGCGCCAGCGTTTTCGAAAAGCCGATGATCGCCGCCTTGCAGCCGGCATAGACGGCCTCGCCGGTCGAGCCGACGCGTCCCGCATCCGAGGCGATCGAGACGATCTTTCCGGCGCCGCGTGCTTTCATTCGCGGCGCGATCGCGCGGCAGCAATTAAGCACGCCGCGATAGTTAATCGCGATAATTTTATCCCAGGTCTCCGGCGCACTTTCGATAAATGGCTCGAGCTTGTCCCATCCTGCGTTGTTCACCAGGATGTCGATCGCGCCGAGCTCACGCTCTGTCACAGCCGCGGCGGCCTCTGCGTCGCCCAGGTTGGTAACGTCGAGCTTGACGGCGAGCGCCTTTGCGCCGGCGGAGCGCAACTCGGCGGCGGTGCTTTCCGCCGCGGCGGCGTTGATATCAGCGATCGCAACGGCGGCGCCTTCGGCGGCAAGGCGGGACGCGATCGCGCGGCCGATACCCTGCGCGGCGCCAGTTACGATCGCGACTTTTCCGGCAAGCCGGGTTATCTGCGATGCGGGCATTGTCAGCCTCCGTTTCGCGCGGTCAGCGCGCCACCCATCCGCCATCGATTATGAACGGAGCGCCGGTTGCAAAGGTCGCATCGTCGCTGGCAAGGAACAGCGCAGTGCGCGCGATTTCGTCCGGCGTTCCGATTCTGCCAAACAGCGACAGGCGGTTATTGTCCTGCGCGGTCACTCCGCCTTCTTCAGAGACCCGCTTTACCATCGGCGTGTCGATCACTCCGGGGCAGATGCAGTTGGCGCGGATGTTATACCGTGCGTATTCGAGCGCGGCGACCCGGGTCAGCGAAATGACGCCGGCCTTGGCCGCGCAGTATGCGGCCGCGCCTTTAATTGCGACGATTCCCGCGACCGACGCGGTGTTGATAATCGAGCCGCCGCCGCGCTTTATCAGGTGCGGGATGGCGTACTTCATTCCGAGCCACACGCCGCGAAG
Source organism: Deltaproteobacteria bacterium (assembly GCA_021799555.1). Classification (GTDB taxonomy): domain Bacteria; phylum Desulfobacterota; class Binatia; order Binatales; family Binataceae; genus JBARDN01. Next base: position 20,526 of record JAJZAG010000002.1, read on the forward strand.
ATTGATCGCGATCACACGGTCGAATGCGTCTTCACTGAGCTGCGCCATGAAGCCGCCTTCACCCTCGATACCGGCGTTGTTGTAGTTGATATCGAGTCCGCCGAAGCGGCGCACGGTTTCGTCGGACATCGCGCGCGCATCCTCAGAGTTCGATACGTCGGCGCGCATCGCGAATGCGTCGCCGCCGGCGCCGGCGATCGCGGCGGCGGTTTCTTTGGCCGCGCCTTCGTTGACGTCGATCACCGCAACTTTTGCACCCTCGCGCGCGAACAGTGCCGCGGCCGCGCGGCCCATTCCTGATCCAGCGCCGGTTATCAGCGCAACTTTGCCTGCAAGTCTCATCGTCGTTCTCCCGCGTGGTTCGGCGAATCGATCCACCGTCACGGCGAACCATACCGCATTCGCCGCCGCGCGCGTTAGCGCGATTTGTAAAGCGGCGCCGCGGATGCTACCCGACGATCGAGCACTGTGAAGGAGCATGAGCAGATGAAATTTGACGGCAAGATCGGAATCGTAACCGGAGCGGGTTCGGGCATCGGCCGCGCAACCGCGCTCGGATTTGCGGCGCGCGGCGGAACGGTTGTGGCCGCCGACATCAACGCGGAAAACGCGGCCCGCGTTGCCGAAACGATCGCTGCGCATGGCGGGAAGGCGCTTGCGATGACAGTTGATGTGACCCACGCCGCGGATATCGATCGCATGATCGCGGAAACCAAGTCGCAGTTCGGGCGAATCGACTTTCTGCACAACAACGCATTCGGGATGCCCGCCTCCGCGAGCACCAGCAACGAGGCCGCGGGGCGGCTGGCCGACCTCGAAGACGGCGTATGGAGCTACATGATCGAAGTCGGGCTGACGGCGGTATGGCGCGCGATGAAACGGGCACTCCCGATCATGCGCGCGCAAGGCTCTGGCGCGATCGTCAACACGGCGTCGATCTCCGGGATGCGCGCCGACTATGGAATCGCGGCGTACAACGCCGCCAAAGCCGGCGTAATCAATTTGACCCGCGTCGGCGCGATTGAATACGCGCGCGACGGGGTGCGCGTCAATTGTGTATGCCCAGGCGCGATTCACACGCCGCTGCTCCAACCCGCGCTCGAGATGCCGGGTTTCGCCGAGCGGTTCCACGAGGCAATTCCGATGGGCAGATTGGGCAAACCTGAGGAGATTGCAAACGTGGTGCTGTTCCTCGCCTCGGATCTCGCGTCGTTCGTTACCGGTGCGGCAATAGTCGCCGACGGCGGTCAGACCGCAAAGACCGGCAGCCCATCGTTTATGCCGGAGTAGTATTGATTGCGTCGGTCATACCGCGTCCGGCTGACTCTCAAGTCTTGACTTTCGCTGCGACGCGACGAATCTGAAGCAAGTGTTGGAGAAACGATGAGCAATATTGACACGCGATCGCGGGAAACCGCGCATACCGAATTCGAATCATGGCTTGGAGTGCGGATGCTTGAGGCGGGCGCCGAAAGCGCGCGTATCGAACTGCCCTACAAAGAAGAGAACAGCAATCCGGGCCGCCAGGTTCATGGCGGCGTTGTGGCCTCGGCGATGATCGTTGCGGCCGAACGGGCCGCCAACGCCGATGCGCCCGAGTCGGCGAATCGAGCGCGCGGGATCGTGACCGCAAACGTCGCCTACCTCGCCTCGGCTGTCGGCGAGGCTATTATTGCCGAAGCTCGTACCCTGCGGCGCGGCAAAGAACTCCGCTACTTGCGCTCCGACGCTGTCAATGCGGAAGGCAAGCCGCTTGGCACCGCGACAATCATCTATCGAACCGCGCCGCAGGACGATCCGCCGCCATATCCGTTCTCGGTCGACCGATCGCGCGACGCCGACGGTGAAGTTCTGCCGCTTGGCAAAATGCTGACTGGGGCGCCGTTCATATCGAAAGTCGGAATTTCGGCCGTACAGATGAAAGACGGCGTCGCACGACTTAACCTCGCCCCGCGCGAGGAAAATCTCGACCGCGACGGACGCGTGCACGACGGTGTCGTCGCAGCGCTGCTCGACACCTGCGGATCGATTGCGGCGTGGTCGCTAGTCACGCCGAAGCGGGGACTGCGCGCTTCGACGGTTGCGATTGACGTCAACTATATCAACCGCGCGCCGAGCGTCGAGCTTATCGCGCGCGCCGTAACGACCGGCGCTAGGCGGGAGATCTTTTTCAATCGCGTGGAAATCGAAACCGCCGATGGGTTGCGAATCGCCGATGGGACGGTGATCTACCGGATTGTAATTCCCGACTAGAGGTGCGTGATGGCGAAAGCGACAAGCGCTGCGATCATTCAGACGGGGCCGCGCAAGCTTGAGATGCGCGAGTTTCCGATTCCCGAAACTCACGAGGACGATGCGCTGTTGCGCGTCGAGGCCTGCGGTATTTGCGGCAGCGATTACGAGCAATATGCGGGAGCGTTTGTCGGGATGCGGATGCCGGTGATCCCAGGACACGAACCGCTGGGGTTTATCGAAAAGATCGGACCGGTCGCGGCGCGCCGCTGGGGTGTGAAGGAGGGCGACCGCGTTGCGGTCGAAGTACTATTGCCGTGCGGGTTCTGCGAGAACTGCCGCGCCGGAGCTTACCGGCTGTGCAACGGCAAGGGAAGGATGTCGGCATACGGTTATACGCCGATCGAAATTCCACCCGCGCTGTGGGGTGGTTACGCGCAGCATATGTATCTTGACCCGCACACTATCGTGCACAAGGTTGCCGCCGACATACCTGCGGAACTCGCGGTGATGTTCAATCCGCTCGGCGCGGGGATTCGATGGGCGGTGCAGCTTCCGGGCACCACGATCGGCGACACGATCGCGATTCTCGGTCCGGGACAGCGCGGGCTTTCGAGCGTGATCGCTGCGCGCGAGGCGGGCGCCGCGATGATCATAGTTACCGGTCTCAAACGCGATGCGAAGAAACTTGCGCTGGCGCGAGAGTTCGGCGCGACCCATACGATCGTGGCCGACGAGCAGGATCCCGTTGCGGTCGTCCGTGATCTGACTGGCGGGCGCGGAGTCGATGTGGTCGTGGACGTCACTGCGTATGCGACCGTTGCGGTGACGCAGGCAATCGACATGGTACGCCGCTCGGGGACGATTGTGCTGGCGGGAACCAAGGGTCCCAAGCCCGTGGACAATCTGTTCTCGGACAAGATTGTGACCCGGGAGATCCGAGTGCAGGGCGCGATGGGCGTGGATTTTCGCGCCTATAGGCCCGCGGTCCGGTTGATCGAGTCGCGGCGGTATCCGCTCGAGAAGATGCACACGCATACGGTGGCGCTCGCCGATGCCGAGCGCGCAATCAAGCTGCTCGCGGGCGAAGTGCCGGGCGAGGACGCAATCCATATAGTGCTCAAGCCTTGAACCGCGTGTCAGATCTGTAACGGTGCATATCATCCGAGCCTTGCGGAGAGCGGGAGAGCGTCCGGCGGCGAGAGATTGCCACGGCGTAGCTCAGTGAAAATCGTGCGAGGGCGGTATCGCACCGGGAAGCTTTATCTCAGCGAATTTGCGCGCACGGATCGCGGTGACGCCATCGACCTGCTGGAGCCATCCTTCGGCGTAGAGGATTCCCGCGCTGCGCAGCAGTGCGCGATGCTTCTGAAAAAGATCGGGCACGACGATCAAGTTCGCGATTCCGGTTTCGTCTTCGAGCGTGACGAACAGAAAGCCCTTGGCGGTGCCGGGGCGCTGGCGCACGATCACGACACCCGCGGTCTTGACCCACGAATCGTGCGGTGCGCGCAAAAGATCGGCGGCGCTGAGGATGCCGCGGGCCTTAAGCCGCGTGCGCAGATGGGTCATCAGATGCGGTCCGGTGGTGATGCCGGTCGCGGCGTAATCGGCCGTGGTCTCCTCGAGCGGCGACATCTTTGGCAGTGGCGCGGGCGGCGGTCCGGGCGCGCGGCGCGGACTTGCGCCGGCGAGTAAGCTTTTCGGGTCGCGCTCGACGGCGGCTGCGTTCCACATCGCGTCGCGCCGGGTCATTCCGAAGGCGGCAAACGCGCCTGCGTAGGCGAGTGCGTCGAGTTCGCGGCGATTCGGTCCGACGCGCGCAGTGAAGTCGGCGATCGAATCGAACGGTCGCCGCGCGCGTTCGCGCTCCGCGCGCCGCCCGGTTTCCTCGCGCAGTCCGGCAACATAGCGCAGCCCCATCCGGATGCCGAGCGCGGCACGCCTCCCCTCTGATCCTTCGCCCTGAAAGGGAGGTGCCACTGGCACGCGGCCAGGTGAGGGTCCTTCCATCGCGCGCCACGCTGCCGTGCCCGATCCCTCGCCCTGTAAGGGAGAGGTTTGGTGAGGGTCATTATTCAGCGCGGAGCGCAGCGGAGCGCGATTTGAAATCTGATGTATTAGTTTAGATTCTGGATTTTCCGAATCCGGAGCATCAGCCGCATCGTTCCGACCTAACCCCTGACCCCTTCCCGCACGGGAAGGGGAACTATGCGCGGCGGTGACAGGAGGTTCGTTAGCATCCTCACCCGCGCGGCGCAGCGCCGCGTTTCCCTTTCCCGGGGGGGGAGGGTTAATCGGTACGCGATTTGCGCGATATTGGAGGGTACAGTTCCAATCCGAGCTGGTTACGTCGATCGGCAGCATCGTTACGCCGTGGCGTTCCGCGTCTTTGATCAGTGTCGCTGGAGAATAGAATCCGAGCGGATAGCAATTCAGCATCGCGGCGAAGAACGCCGCCGGATGATGATATTTCAGATAGGCCGAGGCATACGCGATTAGCGCGAAGCTCGCGGCGTGCGACTCGGGAAATCCATAGAGCGCGAACGAAGTGATCGAGCGCACGATATCGTCGGCTGATGCGCCGATAATCCCGTTGCGCGCCATCCCGCCGCGCAGCCGCGCCTCGATCTTTTCCATCCGCTCGGCCGAGCGCTTGAAGCCCATCGCACGGCGCAACTCCTCGGCCTCGCCGCCGGTAAAGCCGCCCACCGTCATCGCGATGCGCAGCAGTTGCTCCTGGAACAGCGGCACGCCGAGCGTGCGGCGCAGAATAGGTTCGAGCGCCGGATGCGGATACGTTACCGGCGCGCGTCCGTTTCTGCGGTCGAGGTAGGGATGCACCAGCTTGCCGACGATCGGGCCCGGCCGGATGATCGCGACCTCAACCACCAGGTCGTAAAACCGCTCGGGCTTCATCCGCGGCAGCGTCGCCATCTGCGCACGGCTCTCGACCTGAAAAACTCCGACCGTGTCAGCCCGTCTGAGCATTGCGTACACGCCAGGATCGTCGGGCGGCAGATGGGCGAGATCAATCTCGAGATTTTCATGCGCGCGGATCATAGGGATCGCCTCCTCAAGCGCGGCGAGCATCCCGAGCCCGAGCAGATCGATCTTGATAATTCCCAGATCGGCGCAATCGTCTTTGTCCCACTGGATCACGACCCGGCCCGGCATCGAGGCCGGCTCGAGCGGAACGATCTCGTCGAGCGGCTGCGCGGCGATCACCATGCCGCCGCTATGCTGCCCGAGATGGCGCGGGATGCTCTGGATGCGCCGCACGAGATCGATAAGCATCCGGATACGCGGCGCTTCGGCATCGATACCGCCGCGGCGTAATAACTCGACCAGGTCGTCGTGATGGTCGCGGAACTCATAGACCTGGTTGAGTTTTGCCAGCCGATCGACCTGCTCGGGAGAAAATCCCAACGCTTTGCCGACCTCGCGCACCGCGCTTTTGGTGCGGTAGGTAATCACGTTGGCGGTCATCGCGGCGCCGCGCTCGCCATAGCGGCGATAGACGTACTGGATCACGCGCTCGCGATCGTCTCCGCTTGGAAGATCGATATCGATATCGGGCCATTCACCGCGCTCTTCGGACAAAAAACGCTCGAATAGCAGCTCCATCTTGACTGCATCGACCGCCGTGATTCCGAGCGCGTAGCAAACCGCGCTATTGGCGGCCGAGCCGCGGCCCTGCGCGATGATCCGGTTCTCGCGGCAGAACTGCACGATATCCCACACGATCAGGAAATAGCCCGCGAGCTTCAGCCGCGCGATCACGTCAAGCTCGTGCTCGAGTTGACGGCGCGTGCGCACGTCGATTCCGCCGCGGCCCCATCGCTCGCGCGCACCCGCATAGGTCAGCGCGCGCAGGTAGCTGTCGGCGCTCTCGCCCGGCGGCAGAGGATAGTCGGGAAAGCGGTAGCCCATGTCCGACATGGTGAATTCGCATCGCTCGGCGATCGCGCGCGTGGCGGCGACGGCGTCGGGCAGGTCGCGGAATAACGCGGCCATCTCAGCCGGCGATTTCAGATGGCGATTGCTGTTGACCCACAGTGCGCGTCCGGCTTCCTCGAGCGTGGTGCCGAGCCGGATGCAGGTGAGCACGTCGAGCAGGCGGCGATCCTCGAGGGCGGCGCATACGTCGTTGCTCGCGGCGACGGGAATGCGCATCGTTTCGGCGATCGCGAAGAGTTTGCGGTTTAGCCGTTCTTCGCTGGCGTCGAGATGGCGCTGTAAATCGATGTAAAGATTGTCCGCGCCGAAAATCCCGCGCAACCGATCCGTGAGTGCGCGCGGATCTTCGCCGCGCACGAGCGCGCGCGCAAGCGGGCTCATCACTCCACCCGCAAGGCAGATCAGCCCCCGTCCGTAGCGCTCCAAATCCTTCAGGGTGACGCGGCTTTCGCCCTTGGCCGGATAAACCGGCTGTTCCGATCCCTCGCCCTGTAAGGGAGAGGTTAGGTGAGGGTCATTATTCAGCGCGGAGCAAAGCGGAGCGCACTCAAAATTCTGAGGATTTCTCGCCGCGGCAATCGCATCGGATCGACCTAACCCCTGACCCCTTCCCGCACGGGAAGGGGAACTATGTCCCGATGCAACCGATGATTCGTCAGCGCCCTCATCCACGCGGCGCTGCGCGCGATATCCGAGCACGCGGAGCTTCGATGCGGTGATCATCCGGCAGAGATTCTTGTAACGCGCGCGGTTGGGGATGAGAACATAGAGGCGGCTGTTGTCGTCAAGCGTGAGTTCCGCACCGACAATCGGGCGGATCGTGGCGGCCTTTGCGCCCTGGAAGAAGCGGGGATGCCCGTACATCCCGTCGCAATCGCCGAGTGCGAGCGCGCGGTAGCCGAGTTCGGCTGCGCGCGCGGCAAGGTCCTCGGGGGTCGAGGCGCCCTCAAGAAAGCTGAACGCGCTGCGCGTCCGCAGCTCGATATAGTCAGTCGTACACGCCATCGACGAACCACCGCTCCGAGTTGAGATCGCAAAACACGCGATAGACACCGCCGTCGTCGAGCGCGAGTTCATAATAGTCGCGCAGGAACCCGCCACGCTGCACGCCCATATCCGATTCCTCTCCCTGTAAGGGAGGTGCCACTGGCACGCGGCCAGGTGAGGGATCCTTATTCAGCGCGGAGCGCAGCGGAGTGTGGTTAAGATTCTGCGGATGATTCGGCGTGCCAGCCGAATCGGGTCGACCTACCCCCTGACTCCTTCCCGCACGAGAAGGGGAACCAGGTGCGATGCTTGGGCGGAGGTCTGTGGGCAAGGTGGATGAATCGGCGGCGGCCGCGCCTTTCCACCATTCGCCGTCGCGGCGCCACGGTCCCGCGATCGAGACCACACGCGCGCCGAGATTCGCACCGCGCACGAACTCCGGCCCGCCACGTGAGACCATCACCTCGATTTCGAGCGCGGGCCGCAGTGCCCGGAGCACAAGCTGCGCGACCGGTTTGCCGCATGCGCCGTTGTGGTCAGGACGCGGTGGCGGCGGATCAAACGGCTCCAGACGTATCGCCTCAGGCCGGTATGAATTCTCCGCGCGTAACGCGCCGACGTTGCCGGGGCCGCACAGCGCCGCGAGCCGCGCGATCGTGGTCGCGAGCCGATCGGGAGCCGGCGCGGGCGGCAGAAACATGTCGGCCTGCGCGGGGCGCGGCGCACGCGGCGTGATTTCGAGTCTGACCGTCTCGACGGCGGCCTCCGGCGGCGCGGCTTCAAGCGCAAGGTTGATGAGCGTCAGGATCGCGCGCACGTCGCAGGTGGGCGCGGCGATCGCGATGCGGCGGCTTGCGATCCGATGGTCTTCGAGTCCAAGCACGAGGATCGCGTCGCCCGCGGCGAATCCGCGCAGATGAAGACGCGCGATGATCCGTTCGAGGGCTCCGCGAATCACGAAGCCCAGCGGTTCGAGATTGTCGATCGCGTAATCGAGTTCGGCGGCTTCGGTGAAAATTTCCGCGCGCCGACGCGCCACGATCGGCCGCGAGCTTCCGCCCCGCGCAAGGCGCACCAGCTCGACCCCGCGCCGTCCGAGCCTGCTGCCGATAGCGTCCGGATCCAGGCGCGCCAGATCACCCAGCCGGCGCATCCCCCAGCGCGAAAACGTCGCTTCGAGCTCCGCGCCGGGATCGAGCATCTCCAGCGGCAGCCAATCGATGAACTCGCGCTCGCGTCCTGCGCCGATCACCCGGACGCCGCCGCATCGCGCCGCTATCGCGGCGATCTCGCGGCTCGCGCCGACGCCGACCGCCGCTTCCATCCCGAGCCTGCGCACGCGCCGCTGAAGCTCAATCGCAAGCTCGTCTTCGCTGGAGAAGATTCGCCCGAGGCCTGCCAGATCGAGCCATACGCATCCGGGCGCGCCCGGCTCGACGATCGGCGAGATCGATTCCGCGGCGTCGGCGAGCGCCTGATGCGCTGAATTTTCGGCGGCGGGCGCGGGCGCATTTACGATCAGTTTGGAAGAGACGGCGCGCGCCTGCGCCAGCGTCATCCCGGCGCGGATTCCGAGCGCGCGCGCGGATGACGAGACGGCAACAACCTCGGCATGCGTGGCGGAGCTTGCGGCGATCGCGAGCGCGGCGCCTTCGAGCGCGGGATTAGCACGCACCATCGCGGCGATCGAAAAATCGTGAACCATGATGCATGCGATACGCGCCATGATACATCCGGGTTAGCGCGCCGCATCTGCGGCTGCATCTGATCCCTCGCCCTGTAAGGGAGAGGCCAGGTGAGGCACATTATTCAGCGCGGAGCGTAGCGCAGCGCGATTAAAATTCCGAGGGCGTTCCGGCGCGTCAGCCGAATCGTTTCGACCTAACCCCTGATCCCTTCCCACACGGGAAGGGGAACCAGATCTGTTGATTCTGCTGATGTCCCCGTAGGTAGCGGATGATTCAGCAGGCTCATGTTCAGAGCTGTGTCCGCTTCCCTTCCCGATGCGGCGAGGGCGGCAGGCTTCGCCCGCGAGACGAGGCCGCTCCGGATGCGCCCGCGCGATATCAGCATCGGATAGCGGCGCATCGCATACCGGATCGATCGCGGCGATAATTCGCGTGACCGCGCCCGAGCCGCCGAGCTTGTTGCGCGTGATGACGGATTCGAGTCTCAGCCCGTCGAAGAGCGCGGGCGCGCCGGGGCGGATCCGGCTGAACGACGCACTGGCGCGATTCATCGTGAGGCTCAGCGCCGCGAAGGTTCCGCAAATCCTGCGCGGTGCGATCGCGATCACGGCGGCTCCGCTGCGCTCGGCCGCCCGTGCGATACGCAGCACGGCGCTGTCGGGAATCGCACGAAAAATATCGCCGAAATCGATTACTACCAGGCCGAAGCCTCCCGCCTCGAGCACCATCTCGGCGGCCTTGAGGATTCGTCCCTCGCGCGAGGACGTGAGGCGCGCGCGATTAGCCTCCCGCGGAATCGAGACCCACAGTACGCGCGCGAGCTCGACTCCGGCGGCGGCGATACTAGTGGGATCGAATGCACCAGCAGCATCGATCCATGCGATAACCTCTCCACTTCCAGTCGCATTAGCAGCGAAGGCCGCTACGAGCGAAGTCCTGCCAGTCCCGGCGCGTCCGATAACTTCGCTGACCCGGCCGCGCGCGATTCCACCGTCGAGAATAGCATCGAGCGCATCGATACCCGAAGCGAGCCGCCGCGCCTTGCGCGTAAGCTCCCGCCCACGAAAAACTCCAGCAAAATCAGCTAGATGAGACTCATTTCCAAGGGCAGACGAGAGTGGATGCAGCGGCGAAGCAGCCGAGGGATTAGAAGAGATCCATGGAGCTTTGATCGCAGCCGCCATGAATCAATTTTCGCTTTTTCTTCGCTATTAAGTCAAATCAAATTTATCTCGATGAGCTTGCACAAACGGACAGTGCGAACGCATAAGGTTAGCCGGTGTACGTCGCGAGCCACCAGGTGTTGCCGTAGGAGTCTTTCACGCCGGCTTCGAGCGCGCGCCTGTACGCGGCGTCCATGTCTTCTACATAGACGTAAATCGAGGCGCGTGTGCCGCCGGGATGAGGCGGGTCGCCGGCTTCGATCCCGATCATCGAGTCGCCGATTCTAGCTTCGATATGAAAACCATTTCCGACCGGCAGGCGTTCGAGCTCCTGTGCGCCGAAGGCATGTTTCAGCAATTCAGGCAGCTTGAGATCGCCGTAAAGATAGGGGCCGACGATTCCGTGGCGGATGTGCTGGCTTGTGCCCCTCATCGGGATTCCTCCGGCCTGAATTGGTCACAATTGGATGCTACTGAGGATCAACTGTCGAGACGCACTTTGGTTACGCCGTCAGTAAGGACGGGAGCGGCTCAGACTTCGCGGTCGATCTGTTCGTCGATAATCGCGGCCAAGCTGTCGCGATAGGGCGAGGGACGCAACTCGCGCAGGATGTCGCGCGCAATCATTACCTCAGCGGCAGCCATCGCGCGTGCCTCGGCGATAAGCTTCGGGTCGCGCAGGATTTCGAGTGCGCGTTGGAAGGCGGCGCCTGACATCTCGACCCGGTTTTGCAGCATCTGCTTGAGCTCGGGATTGCGCGCGGCTGCGAGCACGACCGGCAGCGAGGGGATTCCCTCGCGTAGATCGGAGCCGACCGGTTTGCCGATTTTTTCCTCGGGTCCGAGGACATCGAGCAGGTCGTCAATCATCTGAAAGGCAAGCCCCATCGTAAGCCCCAGGCGCGACATCGCGTCGATTCCACCGCTGGGCATCCCGGCCAAATCGGCGGCGACTTTTCCGCCCGCGTAAAATAGCGATGCGGTCTTGCGCGTGATCACCTGGCGATAGTCGGCGATAGTCGCCGAGGCGCTGTGACGCAGCCTGCCCTCCATCACCTCGCCCTCCGTCAGTTCGATACAAGCCTGCGCCGCCGTCCGGACCAGATGCTCCTCGAAGCGGCCGCATAGCTCGAAGGCGCGGCAGAACATATAGTCGCCCGCGATCAGGGTGGGTGCGAATCCGTAGCGCGCGAGCGCCGAGGGCTTGCCGCGACGCAGGCGGCCGGCGTCAATAATGTCGTCATGCAATAGCGTCGCTGAATGGATCAGTTCGAGGGCGATCGCCGCGTCGATCGCGTCTTCAATTTTTTCGTCCGAGCCGCCACACGCGCGGTACACCAGCAAGATGAAAATGGGGCGCAGGCGTTTGCCGCCGCCATCAACCAGGTAATGACAAATCTCCGCGATCAGCGATTCGTTCGAGTCGAGCAGGCGGGTGAGCTTGGCCTCGGCGGCGGCGAGATCGGCTTCGACGATCGCAGCGGGATTTGATAGGGCGCGATTGGCCGACGCGGGAGCGCGCCGGCTGGCGAGATCGATGGTTTTGGCTTTTTTCACGGGTTAGCGGAATAAATCGGCTTCGGCGGGGCGAATCAATACTTTCGCACTGCCGTCGAAGGGTTGATAGGGATAGCCGCGCACCAGCACGGCGGGAATCGCGCCGGCTTTTTCCATCAGCAGGCCGGCCGCGCAGGCCAGTTCGTCGGCGATCGCAACGACGGTGTGATGCAGTTCGCGGCCGGCCAGATCAGCGGTGCCGCGCAAATCAAGCATCGCGTTCATTCCGGCGATCCCGAGGCAGATTTCGGTCAGGCCGTCGCGCCATGGACGACCGAATGTGTCGGTGACGAGCACGGCGAGGTCGACGCCGAAGCGGTCGCGGAGACCAGTGCGGATTCTGCGCGCGGAGGCGTCGGGATCGACGGGCAAGAGGATTGCGCTGTCGTTTTCGAGGCTGTTGGATTCATCGACGCCTGCGTTGGCGCAGACCCATCCGGGACCGGTCTCGACGATAATCACGCCGCGATCGTTGCGCACGATGCGATTGGTCTGGCGCAGCACGAGCTCGACGGCGCGCGGATCTTTTTCCCACCTTGCGGCGACACTTTTAGCGAATTCCGACGGTTCGATATCGCCAAGATGGACTACGCGGCCCTCGGATTTCGAGACGATTTTCTGGCAGACGACAAGGATATCGCAAGTTTCGGGGCGAAGTCCGCTGCGGTCGAGTGCGTCTCCGATAAGCGCGGCCAAATCGTCGCCCGCCTTGACCATCGGGATTCCTTCGATCGCGGTGAGTGAAATCGAGCGCATCGGTCGGACAAGCTTACACGGGAAGCGCGCGCAGGACCACATCGGCGAGCCGCGCCGCCTTTTCGGGGGTGGTCATAATCGTATCCGTGACGGCCGCGCGCATCCCGAGTTTTTCGATTGCGGGTGCCAAAGCGCGGTCGGCGTTGTCGATGACGAAGGTGCCAGCTATATCCTGGTAAAGGCGGGCGACCGCGAGCGCCGACGCCGGCATCCCGAGTCCGCGCAGCATCTTGTCCGCAGGCCCCTTGATCGTTTTGCCGCCGACAATCGGGCTGATTGCGGCGACGTGGGGACGTATGCGGTGCAGTAGCGTGCGCACGCCGCGCAGGGCCAAGATCGGGCCGAGTGAGACGAAGGGATTCGACGGCGCCATGATCACCGCGGCTGACTCGCCGATTGCGCGTAGCGCCGCCGGAAGCGGACCGGCGGCGCGCGCGCCGCGTATCTCGATCCGCTCGACGATGCCGCGCGCCCGCCCGCGGACAAAGTATTGTTGGAAGGCAAGCGGCGCTCGGCCGCGGAGTTTTACGAACGTTCGCACCTGATCGTCGCTCATCGGCATCACCTCGGCGCGGACGCCCAGCGCGCGCGCGATTTCGGCCGTCACCTGCGACAGGCGCGCGCCGGCGCGCATCCGCTCGGTGCGGTAGATGTGGGTGGCCAAGTCGCGGTCGCCAAGCGTGAACCAGTGCGGACCGTAAAAACGATCGAGCGCCTCGAGCGTCGCGTGCGAATCGTTTTCGCGGCCATAGCCCAGCGTCCGGTTGACCACGCCCGCGAGCGTATAGGTCACGGTGTCGATATCGGGCGAGACGTGGAGGCCATAGAAGATGTCGTCGTCGCCGGTGTTGACGACGATCGACATCCTCTCAGGCGCAACCCGACGCGCCAGGCCGCGGATGAACTTAGCAGCACCCACTCCCCCCGCAAGCGTGGTGATCCGCGAGCGGGGTGGAAGTGGCAATCGGGCGCGCCCCATTGGGAGCCTTTTTTCCGTAGAGTTTTTTGTAGAGGGTGTTGCGTTCGACGGCGACGCGGCCCATCGCGCGCGCTTTTTCCTCGATCAAATCGACCGGTACGAACTCGCCGGATTCGCCACCCGCTTGCGCGGTGATGCTCTCCTCCATCAGGGTGCCTGAAAAATCGTTGCACCCGGCCTTGAGCGTAAGCGCGGCGAGATCGGGTCCGAGCTTCACCCATGAGGTCTGCAGATTGTCGATATAGCCGCGCAGGAAGACGCGCGAGAACGCATACATCTGGAAGTCGAGTGTGCCGTTTGGGATCTCCTTAACAAGTCCTTTGCGGAACATCATCGTGTTCTGATGAATAAAGCGCAGCGGCACGAACTCGGTGAATCCGTGCGTCTCTTTCTGGATCGTGCGGAGCAGGTTCAGGTGATTGACTACCTGGCGCGGAGTTTCGATATGCCCGTACATCACGGTCGAGGTGGTCGGCACTCCGGCGGCGTGCGCGCTGGTGATGATATCGACCCACGCCGCGACATCGACCTTTTTGTGCGAAAGGATCTCCCGCACAGAATCGTCAAGAATCTCGGCCGCCGTGCCGGGAATCGACCCTAGACCGTGATCGCGCAGCATCGCGATATATTCCGGATATTCCATGTGCACACGCTTGGCGCCGTACATGATCTCCATCGGAGAGAACGCGTGAACGTGGATAGCCGGGAACGCGCCTTTGATCACGTCGAGCAGGTCGCGGTACTTAAAGGGTGGCATCTCGGGATTAATCCCACCCTGCATGCAGACTTCGGTGGCGCCACGCGCGACCGCGTCGGCGACTTTGCCGAGGATAACCTCGTCGGAATGGTCGTAGGCGTCGGACTCCCAACGCTGGCGTTTGAAGCCGCAGAACTGGCAGCCGACAAAACAGATATTGGTGAAGTTGAGATTGCGATTTACGACATAGGTGACTTCGTCGCCCACATCTTCGGCGCGCGCGAGGTCCGCGCACTTCACCAGGGCGCGCAGATCGTCGCCCTTCGCGGTGTAAAGCGCGAGTCCTTCTTCGGGCGTGATTTCAATTCTCGCGCGGCTGTTTTCGAGCGGTGCTCGAACGGTGGGCGAGGCTTTGGCAAGGAGCACCTCGACCGGGGTCGCTGCGATTTCGTTAACCCAGTTTCGCCAATCGGCAAGATTCATGATGCTGTTCCCCGGGTTCGTTCCCAAATCGCGCGCACATTAGTCGCGACCGCCGGGTCGAGCCATTCGTCATTTATATATTCTTGGTAAACGGCCAGGCGCTCGCCGAGCGTAAAGCCCGCGCGTGCGCACCTTTCGCCGAGGCGTTCGAGATGCGGCCACGGCGCTTCGGGATTCACATAGTCTTTCGACAACGGCGAGATTCCGCCGAAATCGTTGATTCCCGCGCGGATGAACAGCTCGATTTCGCCGGGCGATAGATTCGGCGGCGCCTGCACGTTCATCGCGGGACCGAGGACCAGGCGTGCGGTGGCGATCGCGCGCGCCATCTCGTAAGCCTCGGGCTCGGGCGCCGATGCCATCGCGATTTCCGGCTTGGCTCGGAAATTCTGGATGATGACTTCCTGAATATGACCGTGACGCTCGTGCGAATCGCGCAGCGCGATCAGGCTCTGAGCGCGCTCGGCGACGGTCTCGCCGATTCCGAGCAGGATTCCGCTCGTGAACGGGATTCGCAGTGCGCCGGCTTCGTCGATCATCTTCATCCTGAGAGCAGGATCCTTGTCGGGCGCCGCCTGATGCGCTCCGCCGCGTGCGCGCAGCCGCGGCGAGATCGACTCGAGCATCAGCCCCATCGAGACATTGAGCGGCCGCAGCATCGCCATTTCGTCGCGCGACATCAGCCCGGCATTGGTGTGCGGCAACAGCCCCTCGCCGATCGCGATCGCGCACGCGCGGCCGACGTATTCGATCGTCGAGCGAACGCCGAGCGTGTCGAGCGTCGCGCGATATTCCTTGAACGCGACCTCGGGCTTGTCGCCCAGGCACATCAGCGCCTCTTTGCATCCGAGCTCGTGCCCGCGGCGCGACCATTCGGCGATCTCGGCGGGCATCATGGTCCATGCGCCGGGGTCGCCGGGATCTTTGCGGAACGTGCAGTAGGTGCAGCGGTCGCGGCACAGATTCGTGATCGGCAGGAAAACCTTGCGCGAGTATGTGATCGCGTGGCCCTTGCCGCGGTCGCGCAGCTCGCCGGCCACGGCGAGAAGATCCTCGAATTCGCTCGCTGGGCAATCGATTAGGGCGATCGCTTCGGCCTCGGTCAGGCGCGCGCCGCCGAGCGCGCGATCCAGCACCGGGCGAATCGATGCAGCCGAGCGAGCGAAAGATATAGCGGCAAGCTCTGCGAAGGCCATCCTTCGGTCCTTATAGGCCATACCATAGGTGCAGGCAACCGACAGGTTTCAGTTTGCTACTGGCTCGTTGCGTGATAGCGACTTGCGCCGGCGAACGGGTGGGGCGCAAGTCACGGTATGAACATCATCCCAATCATCAGAAGAGGTACAAGCCAGCTCATCCAGCTCGTTTGTTGCTGGCTGACGTACTGTTGTGTTTGATCCACGGCAGGGTAATTTTGCTGATTTGCGATTTGGGATAGAACTTTGTTCGCGTCGCTGCCGTTGGATCCGGAGGAAGTTCCCGCGGAGGCCGAATCGTTGTTTGCAGCGAGTAGCTCCGGCTGGACGACTACACGATTTTCAATCACGACGTCGGGATCTCGCACGACCTGCCGCACCCTGGCTTCCGCGTTTTGCTTGCCATACGGAGTTGCCGTGTACCCATAGAGGATCACTTGGCGGCTGGTCCCACTACCTAGAACTTGCGCGCCGACAAGCGGAAGACGATGGTTTTTAAGGTAGTCGGTGATGACTCGGCTCTGACCAGCGGGATCCGTAGGCAATTCGGGCAGCGACTCCGTCGAACCGGAATGCACCGCGCCGCTTCCTGACTCAATTTGAGGGGCTGACGGGGTCGCTACGGGGGCTGGAACTGCCGGTGCGCTGGAGACTGCCGCGCATGCTTCCATCCCGATCGCACCTAGAACTAGCGAAACTACCAGAGCGATTTGGGCCACCCGCTCCATCGCAGTCATCGGGAAATCCTCTATCGATTATTGCATAGTGTAGCACTTATTCCGGTTCGGCAAGCATCGGGCGTTCAAGCGATTTTGGGCAAATTCCAATGGCGCCAAACCGCGATGATTCGAAGGCCAAAGCAAAACACGCCGCCGAGGATCGCGGAGAGCGTCGGCGAGATCCCGAGCTTGCGGCTGATGACCATCACCGTGGCGCCGGCCAGCGCCGCAGTCGCGTATACGTCGGAAAGCAAAATGGCGGGCACGCGCGAGAGCAGCACGTCGCGCACCGTACCCCCGCCGACGGCCGTGATCGTTCCCATCAAGGTTGCGATGAAGGCGTTGATCTGATTGTCGAGCGCCTTCGCGGTTCCCGCGACCGCGAATAGCGCGAGACCGCCGGCATCGAGTGCGACGAGTACCGGAAAAGGAATTCGCCAGATGAACTGATGGACTAAAATCACCGCGGCGCCACCGGTGAATGCGATCGCGGCGTAACGCCAATCGCGAATCGCCTGTGGCGGCGTCGCACCTATCAACACGTCGCGGATGATCCCGCCTGCCAGTGCTGTTGCGAACGAAAGCACCATGATTCCGAAGACGTCGAGATTGCCGATAATCGCAGCCATCGCTCCTTCCGCCGCGAACACGACCGTTCCCGCAATATCCACCGCGAAGAGCAAACGGTTCGGAGCGGAAATTGCTGGTCTCGTCGATGGATCGTTGATAGGCACGTGGCTGGCTTGCGATGTGCCGAGTTACTTCGCGCGCACCGCTGGAATCACGTCTTCGGCAAAGCGCTGGACCTCGTCCATCTGATAGGGAGCCATCTGCATGAAAATGAAATGCGTCACTCCCGCTTTGCGGTAACGCTCGACCGTGTCGAGGCATTCATTTTTGCCGCCGATCATGATCTGGCGGCGTGCTTCTTCGGGCTTCTGTCCGCTCATCGCTCCGACCAGCTGCATGACCATCTGCTCGCGCTCTTTCGACGCGCCGTAACATAGCGCCATCATGACCGTCTTCTCGATTTCGTCGGTGTTGCGCCCTTCGGTGTCGCCGTGACGCTCGATGACACTGATCAGATGCGCTATTCGCTCTGCGCTGCTGCCTGTCGAGTTCCACATGTCGGCGTGGCGCGCAACCAGCTTGAGCAGAGTCCTTTCTCCCTGGCCTCCGATCATAATCGGCGGATGCGGCCTGGTGAGCGGCTTCGGATTGCAGACCGCGTCCTTTACCTTGTAATGCCGTCCGTCGAGGCTGGTCTTGTTCTGCGTGAACATCCCCTTGATGATCTTGACCGATTCATCGAGCGCGCCCAGGCGGCCGGGAATCGTTTTGAAATCGATACCGAAGCTCTGATGCTCCAGCTCGTACCATCCAGCGCCGATTCCCAGGTTCAGCCGTCCTTGCGAAGCGACATCGAGCGTCGCCGCCATCTTCGCCAGCACGCACGGGTTGCGATAAGTGTTGCCGTTGACCAGCGCTCCGATTCGCGCGCGCTTGGTATGCTGGCTGAGCGCGGACAGCAGGGTCCATCCTTCCATGCACGGCCCGGTCGGGTCGGGCACGAAAATCGGATAGAAATGATCGAACACCCAGAGCGAGTCGTAACCCCAGCGGTCGGCCTTGCTCCAGAGGTCGCGAATTTCGTCGAAGGAGACATTCTGCTGTCCGGTCTGAATTCCAAAGCGAATCGGATGAGTCGTCGGCATCGCGGGTACCTCCTGATATTCGCATCAACGTAACATCAAGCTTGGGCAGGGCGAAGCCGCCGCTTTGGCGATTCAACACGCGGGGCACATCGTCGCTGCCCAATTCTCGGTGCAAGCCAATACGCCCCCGCCCGAAATATTCGCTCGAGATCCCAACTGACGTGCGCTTACGTCACGGCTGCCGCGCGCGATGCTGCCGAATCTTGATGACGCGGCGAGCGCAATGCTTCCAGGGATCGAACCCGTCGCTCGGTCGAGCGTTTAGTTGCCGGTTGGCCCGCTTGCCATCGATGCGCTACTCTTTTTTCTGATTTACCGACGCATCGAGGAGAATCGTCAGTTATGCCTCAAGCCGAGGGTGCGCGCGTGCAGCCCGAGACCGCCGCGCGCGTCGAATATGAACTTCAGCTCTACTACTGGATGAAGCTGATCCGGGCGTTCGAGGATCGCGTCTCGCGGCTTCATCGCCAGAACAAAATCATGGGCGGCGTCTACTCGGGCGCCGGCCAGGAAGCTATCTGCACGGGAATCTGCGCGCCGCTCAAGGACGGCGATTTCGTCGCACCGCTGCATCGCGATCTCGGCGTCTTCCTGGTCCGCGGATGTGATCCTGCGCGGTTGATGGCGCAATTGATGGGCAAAGAGACCGGGCTGTCGCGCGGCAAGGACTCCTTCCTGCACGGCGGCGACATGGAGCATCTCATTTTCGGATCGACCTCGATGCTGGGATCATCGCTGCCGGTCGCTGTTGGCGCGGCACTTAAGTTCCGCATGAAACGCGAGAAGAACATCGCAGTCGCGTTTTTCGGCGAGGGTGCGTCTTCGCGGGGCGACGTGCACGAGGCGATGAATTTTGCCGGCGTGCAAAAGCTGCCAGTCCTGTTCGTGTGCGAGAATAATCGCTACGCCTACTCGACTCCGCTCGAAAAGCAGATGGCGATCGACGACGTCGCCGACCGTGCCGAAGCTTACGGATTCAAGGGCCACGTCGTGTCGGGCAATGACCTGCTCGCGGTGCTCGAGGTGAGCGAGCGTGTGATCGCCCACGTCCGTGCGGGCGAGGGCCCTGCACTTATCGAGTGCAAGACCTACCGCTATCGCGGCCATAGCGAGCACGACGCGGCGCTGTACCGCGATCAGGAAGAGTTGCTCGAGTGGCAGACTCGCGACCCGATTCCGCAATATGAGTTGTTCCTTGAAAAGAAGGGCCATGACCTGAAGCATATCCGCGAGCAGATCGACGAGCGGACCCATCGCGTGGTCCAGGAGGCGGTCGATTTTGCCGAACAGAGCCCGCTGCCCAAACCTGAAGAAGCACTCGAAGATCTATACGCGCCCAATAGCGGCGCCGTTTCGAAAGCAAAATAAAGGCATCAGACGATGGAAATGACTTATATCAAGGCGATTAATTCCGCCCTGATGGAGGAAATGCGCCGCGACGAGAACGTCTTCATGATGGGCGAGGACGTCGGCGAACTTGGTGGGGCCTTCAAAGCAACCGAGGGTTTGCTCGAGGCGTTCGGAGAGGAACGGGTGATCGACACTCCGATCTCCGAGGCGCTGATTGTCGGCGCAGGGATCGGCGCCGCCGTGCTCGGAATGCGCCCGATCGTCGAGATGCAGTTCGCCGATTTCATCTCGTGCGCGTTCGACCAGATTGTGAACATGGCTGCGACCACCCGCTATCGCCACGGTGGACGCGCCGAATGCCCGCTTGTGGTGCGCGCACCGTCCGGTGCCGGAATCCACGGTGCGCTGTTCCATTCGCAGAATCCTGAAGCGTGGTTCACTCGAGTGCCGGGGCTCAAGGTCGTCGCGCCGGCGACCGTCTATGATGCCAAGGGGCTTCTCAAGGCGGCGATTCGCGACAACAATCCGGTCATCTACTTCGAACACAAGCGCCTTTACAGAAGCATTAAGGAAGATCTGCCCGACGCCGATTTCACCGTGCCGATCGGCGCGGCCGAAATCCGCAAGGAAGGAACCGATCTTTCGCTTATCACTTACGGCGGTACACTCGGCCAGTCGCTCGACGCGGCGAAGATCGTCGAGAAAGAAGATGGCCTCGCTGTTGAGGTCCTCGATCTGCGTACGCTTCTGCCCCTCGACCGCGATGCGATTCTGGCCACGGCGCGCAAGACCGGAAAGGTGCTGGTCGTTCACGAAGATCGTCTGACCGGCGGCATCGGCGGCGAAGTCGCGGCGATTATCTCTGAGCACGCCTTCGAGTTTCTCGACGGTCCCGTCAGGCGGCTTTGCGCGCTCGACACGCACGTGGCGTTCAGTCCGCCGCTCGAAGAAGCGATCCTTCCCAACACCAACAAGATCGTCGATGCGATCCGCAGCCTTGCGGCCTACTGACATGAGCACTGAAGTTACGATGCCCCAGATGGGCGAAAGCGTGGTCGAAGGAACGATCGCAAAATGGTTGGTCAAAGTGGGCGACGTCGTCACCGAAGATCAGCCGCTCTGCGAAATCTCTACCGACAAAGTCGATACCGAAATTCCGTCACCTGCCGCCGGCCGTATCGCGAAAATCGTTGCGCAGGAAGGGCAGACGCTGCCGGTCGGTGCACCGCTTGCGATGATTGACAGCGCAGGCGAACCCGCCGCCAAATCCGGTGCGCAGCTCGCGCCGATCGAGGTTTCGAAGCCTTCCGCCGCGCCTGCGCCGGTCCGCGAGATTCGCTCGGTCCCTGCGCCGGAGCCGCGCCCGCAGGTGCGCATCATAGCGGCGGCCGCCGCTCAGATGGCACCCGACGAAGAAGTGAGCGCGCCGCGCCGTTACTCGCCGGTAGTTTTGAAGATGGCCGCCGAACACAGGATCGATCTCGCGCGAGTTACCGGTACGGGAATCGGCGGCCGCGTAAGCAAACGCGACGTCGCCCGCTACCTGGATTCGCTGCGCGCGGGTCGCGCTGGGAACGGCTCGGCGGCGCCTCTGACCCGCTCAGTTTCCGTAGCTCCGACGCTGACTGCTGATGCGCAGACATCTGCGCCGCCGGCTCCTGCAGGAATGGTGTTCCATGCGCCGGTCTATCAGCCGCGCGAGGGTGATATCGTCGAGCCGTTCACCCGTCGGCGCAAGCTAATCGCGGAGCACATGGTCTATTCAAAGACCCATTCCCCGCACGTGCCAACGGTGGCGGAAGTCGATATGACGCGGATCTCGCACCTGCGCGACAAACACAAGGCTGCGTTCGCCGAGCGCGAAGGCTTCGCGCTCACTATGCTGCCACTGATTGCCGCCGCTACGGTGCGCGCACTCAAGGAATTTCCGCGCATGAACGCATCCGTCGTCGGCGATGCGCTCGTCATCCGACGCGAGATCAATCTAGGTATCGCAATGGATTCGGACGAAGGGTTGCTCGTGCCCGTCATCAAGCGCGCCGAGGGGATGTCCGTCGTCGGAATTGCGCGTGAGATCGCGGCGCTGCAGCGCAAGGTCATGGATAAGAAGATTACCGCCGACGACCTCGCCGGCGGTAGCTTCACGCTCTCAAACCCCGGCCGCGAAGGAAACCTTTACGGCTTTGCCATTATCAATCAGCCCCAAGTCGGAATCCTCCGCATGGGCGAGGTCAAAAAGCGTGCGGTTGTGATCGAAGTAGACGGCGAGGATGCGATCGCGATCCGCACGATGATGTATCTGGCCCTGTCATACGACCATCGCGTAATCGATGGAGTCCTCGGCAACCGGTTTCTCTACCGGACTGCCCGGATAATCGAAGCAGCCGACTTTGAGTTTTAGGATTTCGGGCACTGCTGTTACGGTTGATAGCCTCGCAGCGCTGGGGCGGGCATAGGTCTGCGCGCGGACGTAATCATCGCTCACAGATGGTTCTCGGATATCCTTTGCACTCTTCCGTCATTCTCTCTTGTCAAAAGGAACTATGAGTGATATCCATCACTGAATCTTGATTTCAGATATTGTGCGGGAAATTCTAAGAGTAACGCTTCCGTTGGCCATTTTTACGTAGTCGGTTTGTCTGCTTTCACGCAATCGGAGTGAACGCGATGCGCCCCAAATCCAGTCTGGTCACCTCAAAGTCCAGTTCATTCACCTTGCTTCTCTTATTCGCGCTCCTGATCGTGGGAGCGATGTCACTGGCTTCAATACTGACCTACTCGGAACCGCTCGCCGTTCACTCGAAGCATCCGCATCGGAGTGCGATCGCCAAGGGGGACGCCACCCGGAAAATTGATGGGATGCCGATCTACTTTGAGCGCAATGACGGTCAGACCGATCCCCGCGTCAAATTCCTTTCCCATTCGGGTCGCTACAGCTTGTTTTTGACCGAGGACTCGACGGTTATTTCGCTCATCGGCGGTGAGGTGCGCAAAGGGCCTGAAATTGCCACTTTTAACCCTCACAGCCTCGGTACGACCGATGGTC
This sequence comes from Deltaproteobacteria bacterium, assembly GCA_021799555.1. Lineage (GTDB taxonomy): Bacteria > Desulfobacterota > Binatia > Binatales > Binataceae > JBARDN01. The sequence goes on from JAJZAG010000002.1 coordinate 43,054, forward strand.
TCGTCGAGTCGGCGGTTCGCATTCGGATGGTTGACGCCAACCCGCATCCCGTAATTTCCGGCATGGACCAACTCGCGGGACGGGTAAATTATCTGATCGGAAACGACCCGACGAAATTTCACAGAAACGTGCCGACCTTCGGACGCGTTAAGCTCAGCGCCGTGTATCCGGGCGTCGATGTCGTCTATTACGGCGCCGGTGGCGTGCTCGAATACGATATTATCGCAGCCCCCGGGGCCGACACCTCCAAAATAAAATTTGCGGTAGAGGGTCCTGCAGAGACCGCGATCGACTCGGCAGGTAATCTCGAAATCAAAACCGCGGCCGGCGTCGTGATGATGCGCAAGCCCGTCGTTTATCAGCCGGCTCAAGATGGCAGCCGGATCACGGTGGCCAGCTCACTCGAACTTGCGAATGATGCGGTTATCAAGGCGGGCGTGCGCACACGACAAGTCGCTGTTCGGCTCGCCTCGTACGACCACTCTCGGCCGATCGTGATTGACCCTCCGATCGTCGCCTACTCGACATACCTGGGTGGAGACGCATCAAGCCAAGGTCAAGTAAACCTTGAACAGTTTTCCGGGATCACCGGAAACACACCATTGGTTGTCGCCGACGTGGGGCTCGACGTCGCGCTCGATCCTTCAAATAACGCGTACGTGACTGGAGTCGCATACTCCAACGATTTTCCAACGGCGAACGCTTACCAGACGTCACAGAATGGGTTCGGGCAGCCTCCAGTTCAGAATCCAACAACATTTATTTCGAAATTCGACTATAGCCAATCGGGCAGCGCTTCTCTGGTCTACTCGACTTATCTCGGCGGAAGCGGCGATACCAACATCAGCGATGCGGGACACGGCAACGGCGATTTGGCATTCGGGATCGCGGTGGACTCGAGCGGTCAGGCGTACATTGTAGGACAGACCTATTCGAAGGACTTTCCCGGCACTTCGAGTTGCGGAAGCTTCGGGAGCAGCAACGACCAATTGAAGACTGACGTCAACGTCGGATTTATCGCCAAGCTGAATTCCAGCGGTGATGGCTTGGTGTACTCGTGTTATATCGACGGGCGGGACAACGCGACCGAATCTCGGGTAGCACTCTACCCGGCAGGATGCGGCGGGACCAGTTGCAAGGCCTACATTTCCGGATCGACACAGAGCGACGGCAGTACCGGCTTTCCCGTGACCAGCGGCGCCTTTCAAAGCACCCTCAACACGACCAACGGTAAGAGCAATGCAACGTTTGTTGTCGTGCATGAAGATGGCCAGTCGCTCGATTACGCAACCCTCTACGGGGGTTCCGGAAACGGCACCAACGGCGACGCTGGTATCGCCGTCGCGGTGGATTCGAGCGGCAACGGATACATCACCGGCGCAACCTACTCGAGTAACCTGACTACCAAGAATCCCGCGATCGCCAATTACGCCGGCGGCGGCAACGGGACTAGCAACGCGTTTATCGCCGAATTCGCGCCCTCTCAGACCGGCGTGAATTCGCTCGTCTACGCCACCTATCTTGGCGGCAACGGCTCAGTGGGGACAATCAGCCTTCTTGGCTCACCGCTACTGTCGTTGGGGTTCGGGGATGTAGGCACAGGAATCACGGTCGATAATTCAGGCAACATTTGGGTGACCGGTCCCACCGCGTCAACCGATTTTCCGGTTCCAGGGACCAACGATAATTACTTCTACGGTTCGAATTACGCTAACATTGATTCTGGAGCACCCGCATCAACCGGTTTCGTCACCGAACTGGATACGAGTCAGAGCGGCTCGCAGCAGATTATTTATTCGACGTACTTTGGCGGAGGTGGCACCTATTTACAACCGCCATCACCAGCCTCCGGTCAGATCGGCTTCGGCGATATTCCAACGGATATCCAAGTAGCGGATGGAAAGGTTTATATATCCGGCGCAACCGCGAGCGGTGCGGTTTCCAACGGGTTTCCGTTGAGCAGTAATGTTTCTTCATGCAGCGAGTTGAACTTGAATCACAGTGTCGGAATCCCGATCAGCTTCACTGCCGGCTCTCAGACCTATACCG
>JAJZAG010000082.1 GCA_021799555.1 Deltaproteobacteria bacterium
CGCGAGCACGTCACGGTTGCCCTCAACGGCGACGGCGGCGACGAAAATTTCGCCGGCTACGTACGCCATTCGGTCAATCTGCTCGCCAGTTACGTCGGATGGATGCCTCAACCGATGCGCCACGGTGTCGGCTTAAGTCTAGCCGCGCTTTACCGGGTGCTCGGCCCGGCGGGTAGACTCAAACGCCATCGCAATATTCTGCCGGAGACCTTCCGTCTCGATCCCGCCGAGGCGTATGCCGCCCTGCTCGTGCAATTTAACCGCACGTACCGCCAAGCCCTTTTCAGCCCAGAATTGGCGCGGCAGGTCGACTTCGGCGCAAGCGAGAAGCTCATCGAGGGCCTCAAGGGCTGCGGCGGCGCCCGCAATACGGTCGACTCGATGCTGGCCGTCGACGTGAATCATTATCTACCCGATGACTTGCTCGTGAAATTCGACATCGCCTCGATGGCGGTGTCGCTCGAGACGCGCTCGCCGATGCTCGACCATGAATTCATGGAATTTGTCGCGCGACTGCCGGTGCGCTTCAAGATGAACATGATCACGCGCAAAGTGATTCTGAAAAAGGCCTTTCGCGGGATTTTGCCCGACGAAATCTTGTACCGCCGCAAGATGGGATTCGGCGTTCCAATCGATCATTGGTTCCGCAGCACGCTCAGCGGTTATATCCGCGAGAAACTGCTCAGTCGGCGTTGTCTCGAACGCGGTTACTTCAATCGCCGGTTCGTCGAACAGCTTATCCGCGAGCATACCGAAGGCAGCCACCAAAGGCAGTATCTTCTGTGGAACCTCCTGATGCTGGAGCAATGGCATCAGACCTTCATCGACACTGCAGCCCAGCCGATGTCCGGCGCGGCTACCGCAGGCTGACGGCAGCCTGCCGGAACCCCGCCCCGATCGCACTCACGCCGCTAGGGCGCCCGGAATGCGAATTGGCGGGACGCTATAATTCGTCGAGGGCGAAACGCTCATAATGGCTCGTGAAGCGGGAGCGCGGGACTTTTTGCCATATTAGTTCATGGCTGAACTGTTCAGCCTTATGCGGAGCTTCGGTCTGTGTAAAATTGAGGCTGTGAATGCGCTGTCAAACCGCTGCCGGACGCTTGCGCGCGATGCTTTGGTGCTTGGTTTTTTGCGCGTCGCGCGGGCAAGGCTCGCCAGTGACACGGCGTGCGCCGGGGCTTTGCTTGCGGTAATGAATTGGCGCGAGCTTGATGGTGCAGAAACCGAAGAATCAGCGAAATTTGCTTGGCCCGGCGCAATCAAGGATCGCTGGGGAAAATGGATCGGCGAGAATTCGCCGCTGGGAAGAAATCCGAGCCGAGAAATACTTCCCGAAGCCATCCGGCGAGCGAAATTTACCGCCGCCGGCAACGAGAATTTCTCAGCAACACGCACCGAAATCGGCGAATCGAACCCATCGCGCCTGCCCGCGAATCCCCGCCCACCTCACACGGACACGCGACGCCTATTTGCCGGATTTGCTGTCGAGTCCGGCCACGTGCAGCGCCTTCTCCTTGGCGCCGTTAAGGTCGTAGTACCTGCGGGTCACGATGCGCTGGGCGTAGAGGCCGCCGCCGGCCTGAACGTTGGTGACGGCGCGCCATCCGCCGTACGCGTCGGCGGTGATGTCGCGGACGGTGTGGAACAGGCGTGCGCGGTACTCGCCGTCAACCCCGTTCATCGTGGACATGTACTTGCGCACCAGCGGTCCGGTCTGCTCGTTCTCGAAGTCCGCGAGCGACGGCGCCGTGAGCACCGAGCCGCCGGCGATATCGTGCAGATGCCGCACCATCAGGTTGTAGTTGGCGGCGCCGTGGTATTTGCCAGCGTTGGTGTAAAGCTCGTCGGGGAAGGCGCCTTCCTCGGTGACGTGGCATTTAGCGATCGCGGCCTCGAGCGCGGAGCGGACCAGGGTCGCGTGGATGATCATCTCCGAGATTTTCTCGCGGATGTGCGATTCGCGAGCGAGGCCGTTGGCCTCGGCGATGAGCTGCGCGAAGCCGACAAGCTGATCGGCCTCTTCGGCCATCCCGGACAGCCCGCCCAGGCGTTCCCACAGTCCGAGCGAATGGGCGAAGACGGCGGCCTGCTCGGTGGCGCCGTCGAGGAAGATGCGCTCCTTGGGCACGAACACGTTGTCGAAGATGACGAAACCTTCCGGCATGTGCGTGCGCGACGATACGGGAAAAGTGCGAACGTCGGGATGACGCGGCGCGTAGCTGGTATCGACGATCTTGACGCCGGGCGAATTGACCGGCACCGCGCATCCGATCGCGTAATCCTCTTCGCCGGGCTTCATCGCCTTGGTCGGGATCACCATCAGCTCGTGGCAGATCGAGGCGCCGGTGATGTGGAGTTTGGCGCCGCGGATCACGACGCCGTCGGGACGGCGCTCGACGACGTGGGTGTAGGCGTCGGGATCGTCCTGCTTGCCGGGCGGGCGGCTGCGGTCACCTTTGGCGTCGGTGATGCACTCGACGATCCGGATATCGCGCTGCTGCGCGTCGGCGACGTAGCGGCGGATGCGCTTGGAGTAGTCGGGCAGCGAGTCGGCGATGCGGGTCGCGGCCGTCGTCAGAGTCATCAGGGACTGGTAGGTGACGTTGGCGACGATATCGGATTCATGGAGCAGGGGAATGCGCTCGTGGAGCTCTTGCGCCGAATGCGGCACCGCCATCAGGGGGCTGACCGCGCCGGGCGCGGGCGAGTAGAAGCGATCGTAGCCGGCGGCGACACGCTCGACGCACTGACTCAGGACGGGATGCGCCAGAGGGTCGCGGACGCGCTCGCCCTCGAAGAAGATTTCGCGATTGTCGTTGAGCGACTTCTTGTACTGCTGGCCGGTCATCATCGGGATCCGATCTCCTTTGCGCACGCGGTCCTGAGAGCCGCGCGGATGCATCCCGATTTACCTAAACGATCGTTTAGCGCTCGTCAAACGGACCAGCCGCCGCGCGCCGGCACGCGCGCGGGCGTGGCAGGTGCGCGGGCCTCAGGAATTGGGATCAACGCCCCATTTCTTCTTGTTCTCGGCGACCTGCTCGGAGGTCGGATGCTCCTTCTGCTCGAAGAGCTTGACCTTGAACTGATCCATGATATCCAGCATCGCGTGGTTGAGCGCGATATCGTCCTTGAGCACGTCGGGAACGGCGGGTTCTTCGAAGATTGCCTGCCAGGGGCATTCAGGTTCGCACGCGCCGCAATCAATACATTCGTCAGGATTGATGTAAAGCTGGTTGGGAAACTTCTCTTTGTCCGGGCCGACGTATTCGTAGATGCAGTCCACCGGGCATACGCTGACGCATCCGGTATCAAGGCAATCGCGGCACAGCCGTGTGATGGTCCATGGCATGGATGGTGATTCCTCTCATGTTGCTTCTCCTGTCGAGAAGCGTACGGTGCTTAAACTATATCGGCGAAGCGCGACAGGAAAGTCCCGCGGCATCATAAAGGAAGCAGGGCAATGAGCACGGCACCAAAAGATTCCGGCACGCGAGTCGAGACCGACTCGATGGGTGCGATCGAGGTCAGGAACGATCGCTATTGGGGAGCACAGACGGAGCGCTCGCTGCTCCATTTCTCGATCGGCAGCGATCGGATGCCGCGTGGAGTGATCCGCGCCTTCGGGCTGCTCAAGAAGGCCGCCGCCGAAGTAAATCGCGACCTCAAGAAGCTGCCCGAGGAAAAAGCGCGGCTGATCATCGCCGCCGCCGACGAGGTTATCGCGGGCAAGCTCGATGAGCACTTTCCACTGCGCATCTGGCAGACCGGCAGCGGCACGCAAACCAACATGAACGCCAACGAGGTGATTGCGAACCGCGCGATCGAGATAGCCGGCGGTGTGCTCGGCAGCAAAAAGCCGATTCATCCCAACGACGACGTCAACATGTCGCAATCGTCGAACGACACGTTTCCGACCGCGATGCATATCGCGGCGGCAGAAGAGGTGGTGCACGGCCTGCTCCCGTCGGTCAAAGCGTTGCGCGACGCGATAGCGCGGAAATCCGAGCAGTTTGCCTCGATCGTCAAGATCGGACGCACCCACCTGATGGACGCGGTGCCGCTGACGCTCGGCCAGGAATTCTCCGGCTACGCCGCCCAGCTTGAAGCCGACCTCAAGCGGCTAGAAGCCGCGCTGCCCGACATCTTCGAGCTCGCGATCGGCGGCACCGCCGTCGGCACCGGACTTAATACGCATCGCGAATTCGCCGCGCGCATGGCGCGGACGATTTCGGCGTACACGGGTCTGCCGTTCACCTCGGCGCCCAACAAGTTCGCCGCGCTGGCCGCGCACGACGCGCTCGTGATGGCGTCGGGAGCGCTGCGCACGCTCGCCTGCTCGTTGATGAAGATCGCCAATGACATTCGCTGGATGGGCTCGGGACCGCGCTGCGGACTGGGTGAACTTAACCTTCCGGAGAATGAACCGGGTTCCTCGATCATGCCGGGCAAGGTGAATCCGACCCAGAGCGAGGCGATGACGATGGTCTGCATTCAGGTGATCGGCAACGACACCGCGATCGCGATGGCGGGAACGCAAGGCAATTTCGAGCTCAACGTCTTCAAACCAATCATCATCCATAACTTCATGCACTCAGCGAGCCTGCTTTCACATTCGTGCCGCTCGTTCATGAAGTATTGCGTCATAGGTATCGAGCCGAATCGCGAGCAGCTTGCGCGCTACGTGAACAACTCGCTGATGCTGGTGACGGCGCTGAGCCCGCATATCGGCTACGATAACGCCGCCAAGGTCGCCAAGAAGGCGCACGCCGAGGGAACTACGCTGCGTCAGGCGTGTATCGCACTCGGACTGCTCACCGGTGAGGAGTTCGATCGCCTGGTGCAGGTCGAAAAGATGCTGGGCCCGGAGGATTGAGCGGAGCTGGGGGCGCAGCGGGAATGAGCGCGCGGCGGAATTGCGCGACTGGCGCGGTGGTGAGGTGCGCCGTTGCCGCGATTTGCGCGTTGTGGATGCTCGCGAGTACGATCGCGGCGGACGCGGCGGGATCGATCCCGGCTGCACTGAACCCGGCGGTGCAATCGACGCTGCCACCGTTCGATCACGATCCCGGCGCCGAACCGCCGATGGTCGGTGGAAAGCCGGTGGCCGTGTCCGTCAGCCTGCATGTGATCAACCTGTCGAAGATCGACGATTCGGCGCAGCACTTCGATATCGACGCGTATCTGTTCGCGCGATGGAACGATCCGAGGCTGGCTTTCGTGCCGAATGGTCCCGATGACCTCGCGCGCACGTACCGGTTGGGGCAGATCTGGATGCCGCGGCTTGAGCTCGTCAACGCGACCGGACCGCGTGCGCGCCATGACGCGTCAATCAGCGTCGCACCAAGCGGCGATGTCACTTACGTCGAGCGCTTCAACGCGGAACTTTCCGCGCGTTTTCAGTTGCGCCGCTATCCGTTCGATACGCAGGAGCTTCAAATCTTCGTGCATCCGTTCGTCTCCGACGCGCGCCAAATCGTCTTCACGCTGAGTCATACCGACGTATGGACGGCGAGCGAGTTCAGCACCTACAGCTCGCTGGCGCAGTGGGATTTGCGCGTGATGCGACCCGCTCTGCACACGCACCGCGAGAGCATGGGCATGATCAGCGGGGTCCGCTTCGCGATCCAGGTCAGGCGGCGATACGCGTACTACTTATGGAAGGTATTTTTGCCGTTGGTGCTGATGGTGTGCGTGTCGTGGGGCGTGTTCTGGATCGAGCCGCACGATTTGAGCTCGCAGGTGCAGGTTTCAGTCACGGCGATCCTGACCGTGATCGCGTTTGCGTTCGCGATATCGTCGAGCATGCCGCGCGTGCCGTACCTGACGTACATCGACGCGTTTTTCCTGCAGTGCTACGTGTTCGTGTTTCTTGCGTTCACCGAGATCATGATCGTGCACGTCACGCATCGCTCGGATAAGCGGCGCGACGTTGGGCTAAAGATTCGCGATCTTTCCAGAATCGCGGTGCCGGCGGCGTTCGTGCTCTCGAATATTCTGATCGCAATTCGCTTTCTAGGCTGAGCGCCGCCGCGCGATCGCGCTTGAACGCCGCCGCGCGCCGCGTAATGCTGGGGCCGAAGCTTCCAGATGGCAAGTAATCTTTCCCGCGAAAAACTGCTCTTCTATGCCGCCGCGGGCGGCTTGGGCGGCTTTGCCGCGTGGGGCGCGGCGGAACCCTTTCTTGGAATCCGCTCGGTCTATGCGCGCGACGTGATCTTCGGGGCGCTGATCGGCTTCTTCATAGCAGCGTTTTTGGCCTCGATCGAAGCGCTCAGCGTCGGACAGTGGAAGCAGGCGCTGCGCGGCATCGTAAGCGGCGGATTTATCGGACTCCTGGGCGGCGCGATCGGACTATTCGTCGCCGAAATCGCATTCGACATCCTGCATGGAATCGTCGGACGGACGCTCGGATGGGCGGTTCTCGGGGTGTTCGTCGGATTGGGGGTCGGATGGGCCTCGCGCTCGAACTTGCGGCGGCGCAACGGCGTGCTCGGCGGGATCGCTGGCGGTGCGCTCGGCGGATTTTTCTATCAGAGTCTGACCTCGACCTTTCCGCAGGCGTTCGGCCGCGCGATCGCGATTATCGTGCTCGGATTGCTGATCGGCTTCTTCATCGGACTGGTCGGCGAATTGCTCAAGCGCGGGTGGCTGATGGTGGTGCGCAGCCAGAGCCGCAACGCGCGCGAAGGGCGCGAGTACCCGCTGGTTAAGGCGGTGACGATCATCGGCCGCGCCGAGGAATGCGATATCGGTCTTTTCGGCGACAAATCCGTGCAGGGACACCATGCGATAATCCGCCAGGAGGGCCGCAACTATTTCATCAGCCCGACCGGAGGCGGACAGGTGCTGCTAAATCGCCAGCCGGTTTCCGGCCGCCAGCCGCTGCATAGCGGCGACAGGGTCGAGGTCGGTGGAACGCTCTTTTTATTCCGCGAGCGCACGCAGAGCGCGCAGCGATAGGAGTCGCCGGTGCGATGGCTTCGACCGACCGCTTGTGCAGCGACATTTTCAATCGCGGCCTTGAGCCTCGGCGCGGCGATGGTGATATCGGGCTGCGCCGCGATCGGGCTTGGAACTTCGGCGCCCGCAGTTCCGGCGACCGCGATCGAAAAGCTCGAATACTACCAGTTTCAGGTTAAAGGCTATCAGAACACTTACCCGCATCGCACGATCCTAATCCTTCAACCAGTCGACGACCGCGACTTTTCGCGCGCCGGAACTCCCGATCACACGGCGCTTGATGGTGACCCCGCCGTTGGCATCTCGCTCGGCCGGAGCGACGAGATTGTCCAGCGGCTTTACAGCGCGCCTCTATCCGGGATCGTCCAGAAGGGTATCGGCTTCTCCGCCGAGGAGGCCGGGATGGCGGCAATGCTCGGCAGCGAAGCAGCCTATTCGCCTGGCAAACCTGCGGTCACGGATTATGTCCTTGCGAGCAAAATCACCCGCGGATGGGTAATCAAGCGGCGAGGGCCCAACGGCCAGTACGGTCCGGTATGGACGACTTCGGCGGATTTCGCGCTCGAGATTACGGTTTACAAGCCGCCTTTCAGCGTGCCGTTCTGGCAGGGTACAAGCGACTCGGTTTATAACGACCCGCCAATCGGAAGTTTCGGTCTCGGACCGGAGGACGAAGCAGGCGTCTATGATGACCCGGGCGAGGTTCTTTCTGTGGCAATGACCCGCGCGATCGCGGGGATTTTCCAGCATCAGGACTTGCGCGCGCTGATCTCGCAGGACGTGATTCAACGCCGGTAACGCGCGTGCGCTCGACCTCCGCAAAAATTCCTTATCCGAGGCGCCGCGCTTAATCACTTAGCCGTCGCTTGCATCGCGGCGCTGATGGTCTAGCCTGATTCGAGGCACCGGAATGCTGAAATACCGCCGCGGCCCGCATCGCGGGCGAGCGGCGCTTACGCAAGGAGAACATCACGCGATGGCTGTTGGCACTCACGAAACCGTCGCCATTAATCATCCAACTGCGAAACCGACCGCGAACATTCCGTGTTCGATCGTCATCTTCGGAGGCGCGGGCGCGCTCTCGCATCGTAAGCTTTTGCCCGCGCTCTACAATCTGGCGCTCGATGGCGAGTTGCCGGAGCATTGCCCGATCGTGGCGTTTTCGATGGAGGAGCTCGACGACGAACGTTACCGGGCGTGGGCGCGCGATGGGATCGAGAAATTCTCGCGGCGCGCGGTGGATCCGGCGCTGTGGGAGAAACTTGGTCAGCGAATCCACTTCGTGCGCGGGCGCTTCACTGAGCGCGCCGACTACGACGGATTGCGCGCACGCCTCGAAGAGGTGGACCGGAAGTACGCAACCGGGGGCAACCATATCTATTACTTCGCGATTCCGCCGTCGTTTATCGAAAACTGCGCGGCGATGCTGCACGAGGCCGGACTGATCCGTCCGCCCGACGGCGACCAGCACTTCACCCGCGTCGTGATCGAAAAACCAATCGGCTACGATCTTGCCAGCGCGATGGCGATCGACGACCGGGTCTCGATGCATTTCGACGAGAGCCAGATTTTCCGAATCGACCATTACCTCGGTAAGGAGACGGTCGAAAACCTGATGGTGCTGCGGTTCGCCAACGCGATCTTCGAGCCGCTGTGGACCTCGAGGTTCGTTGACCATGTGCAACTGACGGTGGCCGAAGACGAGGGTGTCGGCACCCGCGCATCATACTATGAGCACGCAGGCGCCCTGCGCGACATGGTTCAGAGCCACATCCTCGGCGTGCTGAGCATTATTGCGATGGAGCCGCCGCGCAGCACCCGGGCGCGTGCGGTGCGCGACTCGAAGCTTGACGTGCTGCGTTCGATTCGGCCGTTCGGCGATGAGGATATAGAGAAATTCACGGTGCGCGGCCAGTACGGCGCGGGCTTGGTCGCCGGCGCGGCGGCACCCGCCTATCGCGATGAAGAGAACGTGGCGCCCGACTCCCGGACCGAAACGTTTGTAGCGATGCGATGCTGGATCGACAACTGGCGTTGGGCGGGCGTTCCGTTCTATATACGCACCGGAAAGCGGATGCCGAAACGGACCAGTGAAATCGCGATCTACTTCAAATCCGTACCCCGAATCCTGTATAACGCTAATCCGCGAGCCCAACTGGCGCCCAATATGCTCACGATCCGAATTCAGCCCGACGAGGGCCTGTCGGTGCACATCATCTCGAAAGTGCCGGGTGCACAAGTGCGCCTCCAGCAAGTTGCGGTTGATTTCCACTATGCCAGCACGACTCCCGAAGCCTACGAGACTCTTCTGCGCGACGTTATTCTCGGCGACCAAACCTTGTTCATGCGCCGTGATGCTGTCGAGGCGTCATGGAGCCTGGTCGATCCGATTATCGCAGCCTGGGCCGAATCGCCTGCCGATCCGCCTCTATACGCGGCAGGCTCGTGGGGACCGATAGAAGCCGCCTTGATGATGGCGGCCGACGGACGCGCCTGGCGAGCTCTATAATGAGCGTGCCGGGTGCCGTCAGGGGAGAACATACCGTATGGGCATCCGGGGAACTACGCTTTCGCATCACGTCGCGACGCGTCGCAGCGCGCGGCTCGACAGCTCCGATCTAAGCTTGATCCTTGAACGGATCGAGCATGTCGCCAAGCGGATCTCGGGCGCGCTGGCGCATTCGTCGCTTGGCGACGATCTTGGCTACACTGGCGAGACCAACGTCCAGGGCGAGCAGACCAAAAAGCTTGACCGCTGGACCAACGAGGTCTTCCTCGATGCCTTCGCGCATCACCATCCCGTGTGCAGCCTCGTGTCGGAAGAGATGGAAGAGGCGCTGCACCTGAATCCCGAGTGCCGCGCGCCCAGTTACGCGATTCTTTTCGATCCGCTCGATGGATCGTCAAATACTGATGTGAACGGATCGCTTGGGACGATTTTCTCGATCCGTAAGCGCACCGGCGTACATTCCTCCGAGGTGGCCGATATCCTGCAACCCGGCACCGAGCAGGTCGCGGCCGGTTATATCCTGTACGGACCCGGGACGCAGCTCGTTTACACCGCAGGCGCCGGCGTCGATATTTTCACGCTCGACCATCGCCGTGGCGCCTTCATGCTGTGGCGCGAAGGGATCAAGATGCCACCGCGGGGCGCGGCTTACGCCGTCAACCAAGGCAATTTCGTCAAATTTCATCCGAACGCGCGCAAGTTCATCGAGCATCTGACCAGCCGCAAGGACAAAACGACCTCCTACGCGCTGCGCTACACGGGCGCCTTCGCCGCCGATTTCCATCGCTGTCTTCTGGAGGGCGGACTCTATCTCTACCCAGGCGAGGCCACGCCTGCGGGTCAGACCAAGGGCAAGCTGCGCCTGCTTTACGAACTTGCGCCGATGGCAATGATCGCTGAGCAGGCGGGCGGCAAGGCCTCGAACGGCAAGGGCCGAATCATGGAGGTGCTTCCCGGTTCGCTCCATGATCGGCAGCCGATCTATATTGGCAGCGCGGCCGAAGTGGAACTTGCGGAGCAGATGAAGGTCGAGGGTTGACGCAGCGCGCGCCGGCCCGCAGGAGCGTCGATGGCGCGGATTTTACTGGCCGGCGATGTGGGCGGCACCAAGACCCTGCTTGCGCTCTATAGCGAAAGCATCGGCGGGCCCGCGCTCACACTCCACCGCAAGACGCAGTATCCGAGCCGCGCCTATTCCACGCTTGAAGACGTTTGCGCCGAGTTTCTGCGCGATGGGACGCGCGTCGATGCGGCGGCCTTCGGCGTGCCGGGCGTCGTGATCGACGGCACGGCAGCGCCAAGCAATCTCGACTGGAGACTCGATGCGAAAAAGATTTCGACCGCCCTTGGTGGCGTCCCCGTGAGGCTGCTCAACGACCTCGCCGCGACGGCGATGGGCGTGATCAATCTTGCGCCCGCCGATGTCGAGGTAATCCATCAAGGCCGCGCGGGTTTGAGCGTCGGCAACGTCGCGGTGATTGCGGCCGGCACGGGTCTCGGCGAGGCGGCGCTGGCTTATCACGAGGGACATTACTATCCGGTGGTTTCCGAGGGCGGCCATTCGAGCTTCGCGCCCGAAGGCGAAGAGCAGATCGAACTTCTGCGTTTTCTGGCCAGAAAATTCGGACACGTTAGCTGCGAGCGGGTGCTGTCGGGGCCGGGACTGGTTAACGTTTACCGATTTCTGCGCGAGCGCAGCGGAGTCGAAGAGCCTCAATGGTTGCGCGCCGCGTGCGAAACCGGCGACCCGGCGGCCGCGATCAGTGTCGCGGCGAGCGCAGGCCGCGACGCGGTCTGCGTTGCGGCGCTTGAAATGTTCTGCGCGATATACGGTGCGGAGGCCGCTAACCTTTCGCTCAAAGTGCTCGCGCTGGGCGGCGTGTACCTGTGCGGCGGAATCGCGCCCAAGATATTGCCCGCGCTCAAGGCGGCGCAGTTCTCGCATGCGTTCACGGCCAAGGGGAGACTTTCGCCGGTGCTCGAGCAGATTACGGCCCGCGTTGCCATCAATCCCGAAACCGCCCTTTTGGGCGCGGCGCATTCGGCGTTGGCGGTGCTATGCTAAACTGAAGATGATTAAGACCCCGGCGGCGGGTCGGAGGTTAATTTTATGACCGACCGAGTACGTGAAATCCTGTCCTGGTATGATTCGGAAAATGCGGGCGTGCGTAGCAACCTTGCACGGATGCTCAATTCCGGCAAACTAGCCGGCACCGGCAAGTTCGTAATCCTGCCGGTCGATCAGGGATTTGAACATGGACCGGCGCGCAGTTTCGCGCCCAATCCTCCAGCTTACGATCCCCGCTACCATTTTCGTCTCGCGCTCGACGCTGGATGCAACGCGTACGCGGCGCCA
>JAJZAG010000083.1 GCA_021799555.1 Deltaproteobacteria bacterium
AGGCCGGCTGCTTCAGTGATAGAGTCAACCCCGGTCTCGGCAATACCATGCTCGCGGAACAGACGCGCAGCGGCGGCGACGATTTGCTCGCGATTACGGGCGGCGGTTTCCTTTGATACGCGCATCGCCTGGCCATCCGCTCCTTGAGGTCCCTGCTCGTTTGATAATCAACCTGCGCGTTTCATTACGCTCGTAACGAATATGACATCAATGGTGGGCGCCATCAATACCGGCAAGGCGCGTGACTCCCGCGCAACCGTCGAAGCGCTTTGCTATTCTGCCCCAGGATGCTGAAAATAGGACCGGCTCGCCTCGTCGCGTGTGTTATAGCAATGATTTCAAGCTGCTTCATCGCAGTCGAAGTCGGTGCAAAGGAGATCCGCAAATGACCGGACCCCTCGATAGCGTGCGGGTATTGGATTTCACCAGCATGGTCGCTGGACCGATGGCCACCATGATGCTTGCTGATCAGGGTGCCGAGGTTATCAAGCTCGAGCCGCCCGGCGGAGAGCTGATGCGCCATCTGAGCTACGGCAGGGATGGGATGCCGGCGTCGTTTCTTTCGTGTAATCGCAACAAGCGCTCGATCGCGGTAGATCTGAAATCGCCGCAGGGAGCGGAAATAGCGCGAAGGTTGATCGCCTCGTCGGCGGTTCTGGTACATAATTTCCGGCCCGGCGTTGCACACCGAATGGGATTCGGCGAAGACGAAGTTCGTGCGATCCGCTCCGACATAATTTACGTTTCCATAACCGGGTTCGGCGAGACCGGCCCGTACGCAGGTCAACGCGCCTATGATCCCGTAGTGCAGGCGCTTTCGGGTCTTGCCGAGATTCAGCGCGACCGGGACACGGCGCGTCCGCGAATGGTACGGACGATAATAGCGGATTACACGACCGCTCTAACGACGGCGCAAGCGATAACGGCTGCGCTTTTCACCAGAGAGCGGACCCGGCAGGGACAGCATCTCAAAATTGCGATGCTGGATGCGATGATTGCTTGTCTCTGGCCCGAGGCGATGCCGAGTTTGACGTTTGTCGGGCAGGAGCAGGATCCTGCCGATGGCGAAGTGGGGCCGGACCTGGTTTTCGCGACCCAAGACCGCTACATCACGGCCGGCGCTCTTTCCGATGACGAATGGGCGGGGATGTGCCGTGCGCTCGCGCGCGAAGACCTGATCGAGGATCCGCGCTTCAAGACCGCTCGCGCGCGAACCAAAAACGCCGTCGCCCGCCGCGAGATAACATCCGCAGAACTCGGAAAGCGGCGAGCAGATGAGATCTTGCCGCGGCTGCGCGCCAACGATGTCCCTTCAGCGCCGGTGCTGAGTCGCATCGAACTCCTGAGCGAACCGCAGGTGCTCGAAAATCGAATATTGGAAGAGCACACCAGCGACGTGCTCGGGCGTATAAGACAGCCGCGCCCGGCCGCGATTTTCGAGCGGACGCCCGCAACAATCCGCCAGCTCGCGCCAATGCTTGGCGCGGACACCGAGTCGATCCTCGGTGAAATTGGCTATAGTGCAGGAGAAATCGCGGACCTGGAGCGTCACGGAATAGTGGTTCGGCATCGTTCCAACCGACCATCCGAATGACTTTCCTTGAGACCCAACGGCTTGGTGCGAGCAAAAACGGCCGAATCTCACATCCACCCGAGATTGGGGTTTCCCATCATGCAGGATCAATCATATGGCGGTCGAGAAGCTTACACTGGACCGAATGCCCAGCCCATTAGGCGAGATTTTTATTGTCACGGATGACCGGGGCCGCGTTCGGGTAATCGAGTTCGGCGATGACGATGAGCGGATGACTCGCATGCTTCATAGGCATTGCGGCGTGAAAAATCCCACGATGGCCGAAGTCCACATAGCGTCGGCCACTCGACAGGCGCTTGAGCATTACTTCGCCGGCAATCTGCATGCGATCGATGAGCTGCGCGTCGAGACCGCGGGCACCGAGTTTCAGCGCGCGGTGTGGTCTGCGCTGCGTGCGATTCCAGTCGGTGCGACGATCAGTTACGGCGAGTTGGCGCGGCGGATTGGCCGGCCGAATGCGGTCCGCGCGGTCGGCATGGCCAACGGTGCAAACCCGATCGCGATCGTCGTGCCTTGCCATCGCGTTGTCGGCGCGGACGGATCATTGACCGGCTACGGCGGCGGCCTGGAGCGCAAGCGATGGCTGCTGGCGCATGAGCGCGCTGAAATTGCGCGATTCCGCAAGCCCGAGGTCGCTTAGACCAGACCGGGAATGAGTCGGAATCGCACCCGGGCGCAATATTCGCGGTATGCCGGATCCTCACAGAGGAGCCGCTCTTCGAGCGTGATGCGCCACGCGATGAAAGGCAGGGTCATTAGGACGCAAACGATATTGCGGGGGCTCGGGTAAGCGAGGGCAAAACCGATGCTAAGCAGCATCCATCCCACGTAAACGGGGTGCCGCACATAGCGGAACGGTCCGCGCGATACGATTCCGCGATTTGCCGGCAGAAGCCCAAAGCTGCGTCCCATGTAGATACGCGCGAGCTGCGAGATTACGATGCCGGCGACTTCGAACGCGATCGCGATTACGCCGGACGGCGCTCCGTGGAGCGGCCCCATGCGAATGAACGCCGGCATAATGAGCGCTCCGCCGGTGGCGGCGACGCTGCTCAAACTGACGCTCACCCGGGAAGCCGGTATGCGCACCAATGACAACAGCCCCATCACGATCGCGCCGAATAGCCATATCTGGTTAGCCAGCCCGTCGCCGAAATGAACCGCATTCGGCATCAGCGCGGAAAAGAACAGGAGCGCCACGCCGAGGTTGCCGGCGGCGAGTCGCAAGCCTCGCAGCGTAATGACTGAGTGTTCCGGCCGCTCGTGCGGGGAGGTGGCAATATCAGCCGGCGCCGAAAACGACAGAACTTGATTCGACATATGATTACTGAATAAGGACCGGTGCGTAAGCGCCGCTATCGGGTCCGGTTGGGCTCGGCGTTCCACCGGCACTGGTCACGCCCTGCATGAATTCCACGGTCACCGTATTTCCGGATGCACTTAGGATCCAGGCCACCGCGAATCCAAGCACGGGCGCGGTCGAACGGCCTGTGTAAAGACTCGTATCTACGAGCGGCACAAGGATTTCGTAAGGATTACTGGGATCGTAAGTGGAAGAGGTGGAGCATCCTGGGAATGCTGATGAACAATTGGGGCAGGTACTAAGGCGGTCGTTTATTCCTGTTGCGGTCAGAACCGGATTGCCGGGCTTCGAGAGCGCCACTCCGTCTCCCACCGCCGTGTAGGTCGGACAGCCGACCGTCAGAGCCTGAACGTACCCCGAAGCTCCCGGATTGTCCGCTGGACATGATAGGGCGCCCCAGTCACCGGGGCCGGCCTGGCTTGAATTGAGAGTGACAGTGACCGGGGGGTTGTTATCTACACAACTGTAGCAGCCGGTGCCGTCGGGATTCGGCTTACAGGACGGATTGTCGTAGCATTGGCGGATGCTGCCCTTGCACGGCATCGCGATAGGCAGCCATCCCTGCGCGCCATTAAGCGGTTGAACGCCAGCGGTGCCAGTCACGGTGACCGGCGCTGAAGTGAGTCCCAGAACGCGCGCGAAATAGTAAGGAACGGTTCGCTGCACTGAGACAGTAAGTGAAGTGTCCGGCTGATTGTTATAACCGAGCGAGCCGACCGAGTTCTGTACAATCTGGTCGCCGGCAATACCGTTGGTCTGAACCCAGGTTGCGGCGGTTGAGGTGGCGCTCGTAGGGTTGTTGGGAAGAAAATTGGCTCCGGCCAAAGCGGCCGCGTCAACCTCCTTTCGCAGCTGCGCCCAGTTGAAATAGAACACCGCGACATCGGTTGCGAGCGCCAGGGTGCCGAGCAGTACAACAATCCCGATCGCAACGAACACCAGCACCTGGCCTGGGCTTGTGTTATGGCGTCTATTTGTATTCATCCTCGTTCATCCGTTAAGCTATTTCAGTGGCCGAGAACCCTGAATACCTGAATCAAGGCAGGACCAGCACTGAGCATGATCATCGCGGGAAGAACCAGAAGCCCGAGGGGAAAGATCATCTTTATGGTCATTTTATGCGCGGCCTCCTCGGCGCGGAGGCGACGACGCTCGCGCAGTGCGTCTGAACTGGCGCGCAATGCGGGTCCGATCCGTGAGCCTAATTGTTCGCTTTGAATGAGAGTCGCTGCCAGTGGCTTCATATCGTCGACATCCGTACGAAGAGCGAGTGCACGTAAAGCCTCGCCCATCGTCGCTCCGGCCGACATATCCGAGGCGACCAGAGAAAACTCCCTGCCGATCTCCTGCTTCTGACGTTCGGCTTCTTCGCCAACCACTTTGATCGCTTCGGTGAGACCCAGCCCAGCCTCGACTGATACCACCAGCAGATCCAGCGCATCAGCGAGTTGTTCGGAGATTGCGAGCTTGCGCATGCGGGCCTTGTATCTAATCCAATAGGTGGGACATAGGAACCCGATGGCGCCGCCAAGCATCGCGAAGATTATCGGACTGCCAGTAGCCGGCAGAGCGACGGTTTGCACGAAAAATCCGATAACCGCTCCGATAATAGCTAGTAGGATAGTCAGAGAATGAACCCTGTAGAAAGCCTGGCTTCCAACGTAGCCTGCCTGGACCAGAGCCTGATTGAGCTTGATCGCGCGCTTTGTCTTTAGTCCAGGCTTGGGCAATTTGCTGATAATCCGTTGGTACACGGCCGCAAGAATCTCACGCGCGCGACCGCTGTGCGATTGCGCGGGAGCCGTGGATTGGCTCGTCAAGCTGGCGAAGCGCTCGGCGATCGCGTGCTCCGGACCGCTGAGCACGGCATAAAGCGCGGCGGCGGAAGCGTACAACAACAGGAAGAAGCACAAGCTCGCGACGAATGCAGTCATCTCAGTACCTCAGCTTCATGAGCTGGCGGACAATAAAGAAGGCGGAAAGATCGCACGCAATCGCGATCTTCAGAAGCATCAATCCGGCTGGATCGTGAAACAGCATCTTAGTATAGCTTGGCTCGCTGATGCCGAAGATCGTGAGCACGATCACCGGCAGCAGTGCGACAACGAAGCCGCCCATCCGAAGTTGAGCCGAGAATGTCCTGACCTGCTGGCGCAACCTCTCTCGCGCGCGGACCAGCGCGGCCAGCCTTCCGATAATCGGGGCAAGGCTGGTGCCGACGTCGCTCTGGATACGCACTGCAACGACCAGCAGCCGGAAATCAGATTGTGGAATCCGCTCCGAAAGGTCTCCGAGTGCTTTGGCCAGCGGGACGCCGATCCGCGTTTGCTCGAGCACGATCCGAAACTCGGTGCCAAGCGGAGCTTCGAATTCGCCCACCAGCACCTGCATCGCGCGCTGCAACATGTGGCCCGCTTCGAGCGAGGCCTTGATTACGTCGAGGGCAAGCGGGAGCTGTGTGGTGAATGCCTCGAGACGCCGTCGCCTTCGAAACCGCAAGTACATGAATGGCGCCAAACCGGCGGCTGCTGCCGCGAGTGCCGCGTACGCCGGATCGTTGAAGACGTACATCGCCAAGCTTGCTCCTGCGGTCATGAAGATCGCGCTCCAAAGCAGGAACTGGATAACTCCCATATAGATTCCCGCCTGAAGAAGGTTCTCTTCGAGCTTCCGCACGATCCACAACCCGCTCGCCCAGTGTGAGGCTGACAGCATCAGGGCGCGCCTGCGGATAATCGGGTCGTCGAGCCGCGGGTCGGCCGCCGGGCGCAGTCTGCGCTCGCGCACGCTGCGTTCAGCGGCGGCTTCGCGCAAGAGCGACAGGGCAACCACCAACGTGACGAATACCAAGGCAAAGACCGCGAGGGAGAATACTATGTCCATGATCACGCCTCGCCGGTACGGGAGAACTCGCGGTCCATCCGATAGCCAACGCCTTCCAGCCGGTTGAGATAAACCGACCGGATTCCCGTCGAGCGCATGTTTCCGAGAACTTTACCGTTGACGCCGGTGCCGGTGCGGACGAATTCCCACAGATCCTGCATCATGACCACGTCGCCTTCCATCCCTGTAATCTCGGAGACCTTCAGCAGCTTGCGGGTTCCGTCCGACATACGGCTGACATGCACGACGACATTAAGCGCCGACGAGATCTGTTGGCGCATCGCACGCTCCGGCATCGCCTGCCCCCACAGCATCATCATCATTTCGAGGCGGCTCAGGCTGTCGCGCGGATTGTTCGCGTGCAGCGTGGTTAGCGATCCATCATGTCCGGTGGACATCGCCTGGAGCATGTCGTACACCTCGGCGCCTCGGGCCTCGCCGACGATGATTCGATCCGGCCGCATCCGCAGAGAGTTGCGTACAAGGTCACGCTGCGTCACCTCGCCGTGGCCCTCGATGTTAGGCGGACGCGTCTCGAGCCTGACGACGTGGGGCTGTTGAAGCAGGAGCTCTGCGGAATCCTCGATCGTGACAATTCGCTCGGATTCAGGAATGAACGAGGACATGCAGTTGAGCAGGGTGGTTTTGCCGGAGCCGGTGCCCCCGACAATCATGATATTGAGTCGCGCGCGTACCAGCGCGTCGAGGAATTCCACCGCGCTCTGATTCAACGTGCCGCGATTCACTAATTCATCGATACTGAGTCGGCGGTTTCCGAACCTGCGAATCGATAGTGCGGGGCCGTCGAGCGCGAGCGGCGGAATTATCGCGTTGATTCGCGAACCGTCCGGCAGCCGCGCATCGACCATCGGCGATGCTTCGTCGATATGCCGCCTCACTCGCGAGACCACCCGATCGATAATCAGCATCAGATGCTGTTCGTCTTGGAACGTGACGCTGGTGGCTTGAAGCTTGCCCTCGCGTTCGATGTAAACGTGATTGGGGCCGTTGACCAGAATGTCGGTAATGGAATCGTCCCAGAGCAGCGGCTCAAGGGGGCCGAGTCCGAGCAGTTCATTCGAGATCTCGATGACCAGGCGTTCGCGGTCGCCTTCGGTGATGAGCGTCGATTCCTCATCGAAGGTTTCATTGATCGCGGCTGCGACCTTTTGCCGAGCGACATCGGTGTCGAGGTTTTCGAGCCGCGTAACGTCAAGAGTCTCGAACAGCCGGTTGTGAACCTTGACCTTGAACTGCTGATAGGTGTCGGCGAGCCCGCCTTTGGCGCGCCGTGGCGCCTGCACTGCGAGCGAGTGTGCGCGCTGGATACCGTTGGAGCCCTGCGAGAGCCGTTCAGTGAGCTTCATCGGCCACTCCTCGCCTGCGTGATATGAATGCAGAAACCATTCGCGACATCGCGGTGGTGGACCTAGGGGCGGACGCCGATGCCGGTTCGACCAGTAATCGCGCCAGATCCTCGAAGCCGCGCGCTAAGGGCGAGCCGGGCGCGACCCGCCACAGATCCTTGCCGCTCAACTCGACGCGCTCCATCGCTTTGTCGTCGCGCGGAAGGCGCGCGCAGATCGGGCGTGACAGCGCTTGCGCGATATGCTCGGCGGTGATCGGGTATCCGGGAACATGGCGATTGAGAATCAAGCGCAGGACGACCGAACCCAATTGCAAGCGGGTGAAGAGCTCGTTAAAGCGCACCGCGCGCTGGGTGCTCGCGATCGATTGATCGACCAGATAAAGCAGTTGGTCGGATTCCTCCCACGCAACCACGGTCTGCTCGGCCAGATGATTTCCAGTATCGACAATTACGACGTCGAACATCGCGCGCATCAGTTCCAGCGTCATTGCAACTGCGGTGTCTGAAACAAGCTCGCTGTCTTCAATCCGCCTCGGTGCCGCCAGCAAATAGATTCCGGAGCCATGTCTGGTGAGCGCGGCCTCGACTTTCAGCGAATCGGGCGAGCGGTCGCCTTCGACGACGGAAAGAATCGAGTGATCGGTCGCAACGTTCAGATTGGTCGCGAGCGTGCCGTTCTGGAGATCCAAATCAACCAAAGCAACCTTGCGGCCGAGCGAAACTCCGAGCGCGAGCGCAAGGTTGATACTCACACTGCTGACGCCGATGCCGCCGGTGAGGCTGCTCACCGACAACACAATCCCTCCGCGGCGGCGCGCGGCTTGATATTTGGCTTCGGTGGTCTTGATTATCGCGCGGGTCAGATCATCCCGGTTGAGCGGCGAAAACAGGACCTCGTCGGCTCCGGAGCGCACCGCGCGGCGGAGCAGGTCGGTGGGAGCATTTTCCGGCATTAGCGCGATCAGGGCGGGGCGTTGCGCGCTTACGGCTATCCGGTGCAGAAAAGTGAAAGGCGCCTCGTCATCGAGGGTCAGTAGGATCATCAGCGCGTCCGGTGGCGCGGTGCCGTTGCCGACAAGCTTGCCATCCAGCATCGATCCCGAATCCGGCACGGCAGTTTCCGCGATCTCCATCTTCGGGTCGGCGATCGCTCGAAGCACGCCGATCACCTCGGCGCGTTGTTCGGCCGAGTCGCCGAGCACGCAGATCTTCATAATCGGCCGGCGCATCTCTGGCTTGGTGTGTAATGGTGACACGGAGAAACCTCTTCCTTGCCTAGAAACGTGGCCGCGCAGCGTCAGGAGTTCCGGTCGTCCGCTGGGTGCGAACCTCCGCCGCGGTCAGACCACCGCGGCTGAGCGGCGGCAGATATGGCTCAGCGCCGACAGGCAACGGGCGAACGATTCGCGGCGTAACCGTCATCACGAGATCGGTCTCGTTGTCCTGGTAAGTGGTATTTCGGAACAGGCCTCCCAAGTATGGAACGTCGCCGAGATACGGGACCTTCTGGACGACCTCGTTTTTCTCGCTCAGATTAAGGCCCGCGATAATAAGAGTCTGGTTGTCTTTGAGCCGAACCATCGTGCGCGCGCGCCGCGTGAGAAACGCGGGTACCGTGAATCCAAAGAGCTGCACCTCATGCAGATAGTCAGGCTCCGAAACCTCGGGCTGAACGAGCAGCTCGATATCGTTTAAACCGACGACAGTCGGCAAAAACTCGACCTTGGTGCCGTATGTCTTGAAGACGATCGAGGTGTTCAGCGCCTGCGCGATCACGATCGGGATCTCGCCGCCGGACAGGAAAGTCGCATTCTCACCCGAGTTCGCGAGCAGGTTCGGCTGTGCGAGAATTTTGGCCAAGTCGTGATTTTCCAGCATCTGGAAAAATGTCTGCGTGTTCCACTGGCCGTTGCTGGTCGCCAAACCGTAAGTCATGTTTTGCGACAGCAGCAACGGCATCAGACTTCCGCCCGGCCCCATCACCGCCGATTGGTTGGCGGTCACCGGACCGAATACCGTCTCGCTCGTCACTGGAATCATCGGACTGTATGGCGTGGCGACGGCGCCGGGTAAGCCGACCAGCGACAGCCCTGCGTTTTGCAGAGCCAGCGATAGGTTGACGCCTTGCGTCTCGGCTTTGCCGCGATCAAGCTGCGCGACCACGCAGCTCAGCATCACCTGCTGCTTGCCACCCGGATCGACGCGCACCTGGCGTTCTTCGTAGTGCCCCTGGCCGGTCCAAACCGCCAGGGTCGCGAAGCCCGGTTTGTGCCCGATCAGATTGAGTTGGTAAGGGCTCATCACCTGGATATCGGCAATTTCGGTTGCACTTATCGAAACGCGGTGCAGCCGTTCGGCAAAATCGATCACTCGCGAAGTACCACTCATGATCGAGATTCCGTCGGCCGGGAGATAATGCGATCCGGGCGAACTGGCGACACCGTCAGTCGAGTAGCCGTTGCCGGAAGTCATGATTGAAGGATCGGCCCGATAGGGCGATGCCGCAGTCTGCGCGGAGGCCATCTGCGACGGATTGACAGTCGGAGCCGCGGCGGCTGAAACCGGCGGCGCTACCGGAGCGGGCACGGCAACTGCCGGGCCCGCGATAGCTGGCGCGATCGGTGGCGCAGCCGGGGCGGCGGATGGCGGTATTGCTGTTGTCGCGGCGGAGGTACCTGCAACCGCGACCGGCGGCGGCGCGGCGGGAGTGAGCGCGCCATCGCCCGCGACCGGCGACTTGCTCCAATCCTTGATCGAATGGACGGTCACGTCATAGTTGACGTCCCGTCCGTCCTTGAGTTTGACAAGGATATCCCACTTGCCTTCCTCGGCGCCGAGAATTACCAGACGCCCTGGGTTTTCATCGTGCAACACCATCGCATGCGGATTTGATATTACGGTCACGCCTGGAATCGAGTCGGGACTGAGGTTGTCAATCTCGCGCGACTCGCCTGCGTTGAGCGTAATTGATTGCGTCGATGCGGCTGCTCGCGCGGCGACCGAGGTCATGCACAGCGCGCCGAGCGCGAGCGGTCCGCACAGAGCAAACAATCGCGTGAAGATGCTTATTGTCCGGCTATTTGATTCCATGATTTCCACCGTTATGGGATGTCGATGGTTTTGGGCGTTAGACCAGCGCCAGAACCGAACGGAGCGTCCATTGGCGGGGCCGCGGCCGGCTTGCCGACTACCGCGTCGAGTGTGGCTGTCGAATCAACGTCCGAGGCGGCGGCCGGCGGTGTCGTAGCTTCGACGATCGCCCGGTTGCGCAGGCGCCGTGCCGTGCTTGCGCTATTGCGAGCCTCGGGAGCGGCGGACTTTGCGTGGCTACTCTGAACTGGAATCGGTCCGCTCGAGGCTTCGACAAACGAAACCGATTCTCTGGTTTTACCGTTGCGATAGATTTGCACGCCCAATTCCGGCGGACGAATTTTCGCCAGCGTGTGTCCCGTGACGTTCTGCGACTGGATGAGCGGCGGAGCCGCCGGACTGTAAACTCGGAGCAGGTCCTGGATATTGGTGCCCTTGGTCAGGACTACTTTGCCGTCGTCGTAGCTGCGAATTGCGAGCCTGAGATTTCCGCCCTCGCGGCTTGCGAGCGCCAGGCGTTCCGCATCTTCGGGAGTGACCATCAGGGTCACCACCTCGACGACTTCGGGCTTGGCCGGATCGCCTTGAATCTCCTGGTTGACGGCCAGCACCTCCACGTTTTCGAGGACGGTCTTGGAAAAAGGCTTTTCGTTCCCGGCGCCCGAGTTCGTCATCGCGACGACCACATCGACGCGCGTGCGCGGCTGCACGAATCCGGCCACGTCGCTGACCTTATCCACCGGCACCGACATCGCGCGCATTCCCGCCGGGATTAGCAGCGGCATCACGCCCGAGCTCTTCTCGCCCATGAATAGCTTGGTCGCGACCACCGGCTCGTTCTCGACGAACGAGTCCTTAACGAATGCCCCGTACAGCGCCGCGGGATCGGAGTAAGAACCGGGAGGTACTGAATCGCGCGACCATCGCACCAGCTTGACCGACGCCGGATCGAGCTTGGCGCCCAGCGGCAAAGCCCGCGCTGCCACAACGACGTTTACCGATTGCGCGGTCGCGCGCTGGATTGCGGCCTCCCGCTGCTTGAGCGCGGAGTACACGACCAGCGCGGCGAGCATCGCGCCGATGCCCGAGAGCAGAAAGAAACCGATAGGCCGTCTCATAATTTTCCCTCCACTAAACTCGTGCGCAGTCCGCCGCGCGCTTTGGTGCCGGCCGTATCATTCGCAAAACGCACGCTGGGTTGCGGACACTGTCGTTGGAAACGGGACACTCGCGTTCAGTACCGACGAAGCGATCGAAAACGGATTCGGCAGGAATATCTTGTTCCCGCCCACCAGGTCGTAACTGACTGTGACCGTGACGGTCGATCCGAAATTGTTGGGCGGCGCCGCGCACGGCGTAAGAGTGACCGTCGCGAGCGCTCCTCCGCTGCCATTGGTTCCGCTGATCGTCGGCGGTATGAGCGCCTGGATCGACGTATCGGAATTAGGGTTCGACAAGTTCTGATCGAGGTAGTTAACCGACGCGTACCGCGCGACTGAGTATGCATACTGATTAACGGCCA
>JAJZAG010000084.1 GCA_021799555.1 Deltaproteobacteria bacterium
GCTTGCTTGAAGGCACGTGGCGCGCAAGCGATGGAGCGTGAGTAAAGACCGCGGCCGGCGTCGCCTCCGCCTCGGGTGCCGGCGGAGCACCTCCGATCGCGGGCGCTGATGCAGCCGGCAATGCAGCAATCGTCGCTTCCGCGGCCGGTTCATTTACGATGACAGGCGGCGGCATACTTGTGACCGGGGCCGATGCGGGCGCGGCGGTATCGGCCAGCGCGGGAGTGGATTCAGGCGCTGGATTACTCGCGACCGAGGGGGCGGCTTCAGGCATCGCAAGGCTTGCGGCAGATGGCGTTTCAGCAGGAGCAGCTTCGGCGGCAATCGAAGGCGCCGACGCAGGCGCAGGGACACTCGCGACCGAGGGTGCGGCTTCGGGCGCCGCCAGGCTTGCCGCCGATGGCGTCTCAGCAGGAGCAGGTTCGGCGGCAATCGAAGGCGCCGATACGGGAGCGGGCTCAACCGCTACCGAGGGCGCCGCTTCGGGTTCTGGATTGCTCGCTACCGAAGGCGCCGCTTCCGACGCAGGGACGGCTGCGAGCGAAGGTGCCGCTTCAGGAGCGCTCGCTTCCGCCGGCGCGGGGGTTTGCGCAGGCACCGATTCGGGAGGCGCCTCGACAGCCACCGGCGGCGCGGCGCCGTTGTCGGCACCGGGCGTGGCGGACGCGCCGGGAACACCGCCGACCACGGTTATCGAATCACCGCCCGTATCAAACTGATCTACGACGTTGGGCGCGACTACCGGCGCTGGACCCGACGGTGCTGGTCCCTCGGTGCCCGAGCGAATCGTGTCTCCAATCGCAGAGCCTGCTCCGACGTCAGATCCCGAGTCGTTTTGCGCCAGCGCCGCCGACCATGGAGCAACCGCCATCGCGATCATCAAGATTGCCGCGGCGCAAGACTCACACGCAATGCGGGCAGAGCTGGTTGCCATGCCCGCTTCGCGCTCAACCTTTCTTGGGCTTGGCACTGCTGTCCTTCTTGGGCTGAATCTCGGTGCGGACCTGTTGATGCAATTCGAAAATTCGTGTCTTGGGGCTGCCCGTCAACCCGATTCCGGTGACCTTGACGCCTTCACCCTCGACGGTCACCGGTCCATCGGCTTCGACGTGATCGTCGTCGGGGTCGAAGCTTGCCGTGGCGGTGCTGAGGACGAAGTCGCCGTAGCGGATGACCGTGCCGCCGCTCATCTCGGCACGATTGATATGGTTACCCTTCATGTAGAGCAGCGCCTTTGGCGCCGTAATATGAACTTCCTTGCCGTCACTCGAAGTCATCGCGAGGTCGGCGCCAACGAGCTTGACGGCAGTACGGTCGGCGGAGTAGCTCGCATCGTTGGCGGTGAGAACCCATTGCATCTGTGCGCCCTTCATCTGGGTCCAGTGGAAATTCTTCGCGTGGAGGAGAGAGTTCGGCAGCACGGCGGCGACTTTTTCGAGAGATTGGGCGTCCTCGCGATGCCTGACCACGTAAATCGCCACAGCCAAAAGCACCGCGAGTGCGGCTGCGCCCGATACCGCCAGCAGCTTCGCGATTACCCTCAGGCTCATCGAACAATCCCGCAGGTCCAAGGTATCAAGCGGAATTTTTCAAGTAAACCAAGGTTCCATTTGAGCGCGTCGAGACGCGGGTGGCAAAACCCTTGCCATAACTCGTGCAATGCTTTCAGAACGACAATTAGGCTCAGCCGCGCGGTGCGGCTTCGCGCCTGCATTCGTGAATTCGTTTGAGATCGTCGAGCAAGGCGGCGAGATCGCTTAGGCGCCAGGAGTTGGGGCCATCGCTAAGCGCGCGGTCGGGATCTTCGTGGACTTCCATGAAGACCCCATCGATTCCGACTGCCGTCGCCGCGCGCGCCAGCGGCGCGACGAACTCGCGTTGGCCGCCGGACTTCTCACCACCCGCGCCGGCGCCCGGAAGCTGCGCCGAGTGAGTCGCATCGAAGATCACCGGGAATCCAAAACCGCGCATGATCACGAGCGCGCGTGGGTCAGTCACCAGGTTATTGTAACCGAAACTGAAGCCGCGCTCGGTCAGCATCACGCGGCGGTTGCCGGTCTCGATGACTTTGGCGAGCGCGGCGCGCATGTCCCACGGTGCGAGAAATTGCCCCTTTTTCAAGTTGACGGCGCATCCCGAAACCGCGGCGGCGTGAATTAGATCAGTCTGGCGCGAGAGCAGTGCGGGAATCTGGAGGATATCGACAACTTCGGCGGCGGGCTTGGCTTGCGCGGGCTCGTGAATATCGGTGAGCACGGCGACTCCCACCTCGCGCTTGACGCGCGCGAGTATCTCGAGGCCGGCGTCGAGGCCCGGACCGCGAAACGAGGTATGGCTGGTGCGGTTAGCCTTGTCGAAGGAGGCCTTGAAGACATAGGGGAAGCCTGCGCGCCGCGCGATATCCGAAATTGCCGCCGCGTGGCGCAGGCATGACTCCGTGTTCTCAATCACGCACGGGCCTGCGATTAGAACCAATTCAGCGCCGCCGAAGACAGCGTCGCCAACTCTGATCTGAGCGACGTTCACGACGCAGATCTAAGCTCACTGACCGTCGCGCGCTTGCGCCCGCTCTGGGTGCGCCGCTCGACGGCGGCGCGAATCAATCCGCGGAAAAGCGGATGACAATCGAGCGGCCGCGACTTCAACTCCGGATGAAACTGGCATCCGAGAAACCAGGGATGCCCCTTCAGCTCCATAATCTCGACGAGCTGCCCGTCGGGTGAAGTTCCGGTCGCGACAAGGCCAACGCTCTCAAGCTGCTCACGGTAAGAGTTGTTTACCTCATAGCGATGGCGATGGCGTTCGGAAATCCGACTGCGGCGATAGAGCGAGTAGGCGAGCGAGCCGGGCTTGACTACACACGGCCACGCGCCAAGGCGCATCGTGCCGCCTTTTTTTTCGATGTCCTTCTGGGACTCCATGATATCGATCACGGGATCGGGGGTGTTTTCGGAAATTTCGCGCGAGTTGGCGCGGCGCAGGCCGAGCAGATTGCGCGACGCTTCGATCACCATCATGTGCAAGCCGTAGCAGATGCCGAGAATGGGCACTTGATTTTCGCGCGCAAAGCGCACCGCACGCATCTTGCCGTCGGTGCCGCGCGCACCGAAGCCGCCGGGTACGATTATCGCGTCGGCGGCGGACAGCCGCTCATCCGGATTCTGTTTCTCGAGTTCTTCGGAATCGACGTAATCGATTGCAACCTTGGCTTCGTTTGCGATTGCACCATGGGCGATCGCCTCGTGCAGGCTCTTGTAGGAATCGGCAAGGTTGACGTACTTGCCCACGATCGCGACGTTGACCTGGGTCTTGGGGTTTTGCGCGGTCTTGACGATCCGGCGCCACTTCGAGAGGTTCGGCGCGCCAGTCCAAATGTTCAACTTCTCGCACACCCGCGCGTCGAAGCCTTCTTCGTGAAAGCGCAGCGGCACCTCGTAGATTGTGGGAACGTCCGGCGCCGCGATCACGCATCCTTCCTCGACATTGCAAAAGTGCGCGATCTTCGCCTTGACCTTTTTGTCCAGCGGCCGATCGCATCGGCACAGCAGAAGGTCGGGTTGAATCCCGAGTCCGGTCAGCTCCTTGACGCTATGCTGTGTTGGCTTGGTTTTGAGTTCTCCGGCAGTCGGAATGTAGGGCACCAGCGTCAGGTGCACGTAAAGGACGTTCTCGCGTCCGAGATCCCATCGGAATTCCCGCACCGCTTCGAGGAACGGCAGGCTCTCGATATCACCGACGGTACCGCCAATTTCGACGATGCAAAGATCGGCGCCTTCGGCGGCGGCCAGGATACGGCGTTTGATCTCGTCGGTGATATGGGGGATTACCTGGACGGTGGCACCAAGGTAATCGCCGCGCCGCTCTTTCTGGATAACCGTGTCATAGATCTGACCGGTAGTGCAGTTGTTGCGCCGGCTCATCGTGGTCTGCACGAAGCGTTCGTAATGGCCGAGGTCGAGGTCGGTCTCGGCGCCGTCATCGGTCACGAAGACCTCACCGTGCTGGGTCGGGTTCATCGTGCCCGGATCGACGTTGATGTAGGGATCCATCTTGAGCAACGTGACTTTGAGCCCGCGCGCTTCGAGCAGAGCGCCCAGCGAAGATGCGGCTAGCCCCTTGCCGAGTCCGGAGATCACGCCGCCGGTGACGAAAATAAATTTGGTTTTGCCGCGTTCCACCTTGCCCTCCCCTACGTCCGCCGTGTGGACGACGCATAAGCCCGCGCCTGCGCAAGGTCCTCGGGCGTATCAACTTCGAGCGATGGCGCCACGGAGGCGACCACGCGAATCGCGTATCCGTTTTCAAGCGCGCGCAACTGTTCGAGCTTCTCGATCCTCTCGAGAATGCCCATCGGCAGCGAAGCAAATCGCGTCAAGAAGGCCCGCCGGTAGGCGTACACGCCGATATGCCGCCGCGCCACAGCGGGAACTCCGCTTGCGTCGCGCGGATACGGAATTGACGCGCGAGAGAAATACAGCGCGTTGCCATCTGTGCCGCACACGACCTTCACCTTCGATGGGTTCGCCCAGTCAGATTCATCGGTGATCGGCGCCGCCAGCGTCGCCATTTCTATCGATTCGTTCGCGCGCATCGTCGCAGCCAGAGCGTCGAGGTCCTCGGGCGCGATAAACGGCTGATCGCCCTGCACGCTCATAAAAATTTCGCCGGAGATCTTTGCGGCTACTTCGGCGATTCGGTCGGTCCCGCTCGGATGGTCAGGCGAGGTCAAGATCGCCTCGCCACCGGCCTGCCGCACCACAATCGCAATTCGCTCGTCGTCGGTTGCGACCACAGCGCGGTCCACGAGCTGCGCCAGCGAGGCTTGCCGCCACACCCTGACTACCATCGGCACCGCGTCGATCTCCGCCAGAGCCTTAGCTGGAAGGCGCGTGGAAGCCCAACGCGCCGGGATGACGGCGATTACCGATGCGTCGCGCAGATGGATTCTCCGATGTAGGGAATTAAGCGGTGCACGATCCAAGCTATACGGCGCGGCGGGGCGGTGTCAATTTCGCGCGCGCGAGTTTCCCACAAGCGCTCGGAGACGCGCCCTCGTGGTTCAATCAGCGTCGATCAGAGTGCTGATGGTCGCGGCCGCTACGGGCGAACGGACGGTAGTAGATCCGAAATTATCAGGTCAGCCGGGTCCAGATGCTCACTTGCCGCGGATGCGGGTGCGGCGCATCTTGCGCAGCCGGGATTTTGCTTGAACGGGATTGCTGCGCCGTTTGCGGGCGAGTTTGCGGTTGCGGCGATTACGCGTCTTCGAGACTGTTTTCATTGAGGCTCCTGGACTTTAGCCGTCCCATTGTATGCGGTCGGTCGGGGCGGATTCCAGCCGTCGGAGTAAGCCGCCACGGCGCCCGCCGCAACCGGACTGATCGCCTCGACCTCGGAAATTTCCATTCCCTGATCTCGCGCGATCACGCGACCAAGCTTCTCGCCGGTCACTACGGGACCGGTTACGGAACCTGGCACCTGATACGAAACCTTCAATGACCTGACTTCGTTCTTGGGCAATACAACTTTCAAGTCGTGCGCAGCGACGGGCTGAATGAATTGCCCCGATTGAAGCTGGACCTGAACCGGCAGCGTCTGACCCGATTTCAGCAGCGAGACCGCCGTGTAGTGATCGAAGCCCCATTCGAGCAGCTTGGCGGCCTGTGCGAAACGCTGCTGATTGGAAGGCGCGCCGAGGATTACGGCGACTAAGCGCAAGTTGCCGCGTTTAGCGGTCGCGGTCACGTTAAAGCCCGCCTGAAAGGTGAAGCCCGTCTTGAGCCCGTCGCATCCCTCGAAGTGTCCGATCAGGTGGTTGGTGTTGTGCAACATGCAGACGCCGCCATCGAACTCGGTCTGCTCGAGACTGGACCACTGCAAGAGGTTGGTAGTGAGAATGAGTTGGCGGGCGACCGTCGCCAGATCGCGGGCGGTCGTGTGATCCACATCATGCGCCGGGCGCGGCGGGAGACCATCGACGGTGTGATACTCGGTGTGGTCCATCCCGAGACCGCGTGCGCGCGCATTCATCATCAGCACGGTCGCCTCGACCGAGCCGCCGATTTTTTCGGCAATCGCAACCGCGGCGTCGTTGGCCGACTTGATCAGCGCCGCTTTCATAAGTTCGCCAAGCGGATAGACCTGTCCTTCGACCAGCCCCAGCCGCGAACCCATCGTATGCGCCGAGCGTTCCGAAATTCTCACCGGATCACTCAGATGGACGCGACCGGCTCTGATCTGATCTTCGGCGACCAGAAGGAGCATCATTTTCGCCATCGAGGCAGGCGGCCACTCCATCTCGTCGTTTTGCGCGTAGAGGATCTTACCGCTGTCGGCGTCCTCGAGGAGCGCGCCCTTATACGGTTGTAAGGCGATCCGCTTGTGCTTTTTGACCGCGTGCTTGTGATGCCGCTTCAACGACGCGTGCGCGGGATCATGTGCCGCTGCGATCAAAAGCAGCGCAGCCGCGGCTGCCACGATGACGCGAAAGACTCTTCTCCCCCCGTCAGACATCACCACCTGTTCCACCACATACCTCTTCCATCGCATCGCCGCGGGTCATCCGGTTGGTGTGCCGCGGATTAATGTTCGCCGCCAAGACCGTCGTGCGCCAAGGTGTTGTGAATCTGACCGTGTTGGACGTTCTCAAGCAAGTTGAGATTGACGCGCGCGGGCGCGTAATCCGGATTGGCGCGAACGATCTCGGTCCACTCCTGGCTGGCACGGAGGTACTTTCCTTCTTCAGCGTATATCGCACCCAAAGTATTGTGTGCGTCCACCTGGTCGGGATCAATTTCGAGCGACAGCAGCACCTGCTGCTCCGCCGCTGCGAGCATTCCGCGCCGCTCATAGGCGAGACCCAGATTAAAGTGCGGCTCGGCGTGACCGGGTCCCAATAGGGTCGCCAGACGCAACACTTCGGTCGCATCGCGAAGTTGGCCGTTGTCGAGATAAAGCAGTCCCAAATTCAGGAACAACTGCCAGTCATCAAGTCCGAGACTGATCGCCTCCTGGTACTCGCTGAGCTCGAGGCGATGCTCGCCGATCAGGCCGTAGGCGAAACCAAGATGATAGTGTGCAAGCGCGTTGGATGGATTTTGGCGGATAACAATCCGATGGCGGCGAATCGCCTCGGGATAATCCTCCATGCCAAGATAATAATCCGCCAGCGGATCGCAGACCTGTGCGTCCTGCGTATCAGCGGAGGTTTTCGAGATACTCGCCTGCGCAGCAAATCGCCACTGGAAAACCAGGGCAATCAGCAAGACTAAAATCAAGCCGCGGCGATTTGACAACTCTAGAGCGCCTGCTCCCGTGCGAATCCAAGCGCAAACATAAATCTAGCAGGAAAATCAATGAAATAAAAAGTGACGCGCGCAGACCGAAGAATTTCCGCATTCACCGGAAGCCGCGCACGAATCGGCGAGGCCGATCGCAAAGCACGCCGGAGGACGGTCGGCCGCCCTCCGGCGTATCGTCAACGATTCCCGCCAGACCGCTTACTTGGCCGAGGAGCCTTCGCTGGCTCCCGATTCAGCCGCCGGAGCCTTTTTGTGCGACTTCTTGTGATGGGTCATGTGATGCTTCTTTTTGTGCTTGGTCGTCGCGGGTGCCGCAGCGGCGGACGCTTCGCTTCCAGCCGCCGCAGGGGGAGCCGACGGCGCCTGAGCGAAGGCAGGAACCGCCATCGCGCCAGCGAGCAGGGCGGCGGAAAGAATCGAAAGAGTGCGTTTCATGGTAGTATTGTCTCCTTGAACCTTGGCGGTCCGTTATTGGCCCGCACATTCGCAAAGCATATAGCCATTGCCGTGCCATCGGCGCAATGGGTCAAAAGGCTTGGAAAGCGGACGGATTTTTGCGCCGCTGACGCGAGATCGACCAACCGGGGTGATCGGAATGTTCCCTTTAGGGCGATCCCGGCCGATGATCGCGATCGGCGCGCAGCTCTCCGTACAAAACAAATAGCTCCCGAAATGCACGCGTCACGACCCGCAGATTCGCCCCGCTCTGCTCCCCGGCAATCCGTGGCAGGTGCTGTACCGGGACTTCCTTGACTCGCGCGCCTCGACTTTTCAGCCGCGCCATGAGCTCGGTCGAGATCATCGCGCCACGAGCCCGTAACTCGATTGCGTCAAGGAATTCGCGCTTGAACAGCTTGAATCCGCAGTCGATATCGCGAATCCCGACGCCCAGCACAGCCCGGACTAAAAGCGTCCACGCCTTGCCGTTGAGCTTCCGGACCAGATGGTCGGCACGGTGCGCCCGGTAGCCCACAACCACGTCGAACTCGGGCACGAAGGCGGTAAGTTTCTCGACATCCTTCGGATCGAACTGCCCGTCACCATCCGAGAGCATCACGTAGGGCATTTTTGCCGCGCGGATTCCCGAAATCACCGCACCGCCGTAGCCGCGATTAAGCTCATGATTGACGACCTTGACGTGGGAATCTTCCGATGCAAGGCGCGCAGCGATCGCGCCCGTGCGATCGCGGCTACCGTCGTTGACGACAATTACCTCGTAGTCGGCGGCGACTTTCGGTAGTTCCGCCAGGTAGCCGCGCACGACGCGCTCGACGTTGGCTTCCTCGTTGTGCGAGGGCAGGAAAACGCTTATTCCGGGCAGGGGTGCGGGGGTTGCCACGGGCGATGCTTCAGTGGGCGTGAAGTTGCGGCGCGACGCAGCGCGGTCGCGGCGCATTCGGGCGGCTAGTCGCCGAGTTCACGATAGCCGCCTCGAAAGAACAAGAGCGGTTTTGCCTCGTGCGTCTCAGCCTGCTCGATCTCGCCAAGATAAACGGTATGGTCGCCCGCGTCCATGCTGCCCGCGAGCTTGCACTCGAGGTAGGCGATCGCACCGTTAAGAATTGGCGCGCCGTTGGCGCCGATCCGGTAGCTGACGCCCTCAAACTTGTTTCCGCCGCTGACCGCGAACTTGCGCGACAGCGATTCCTGATCCGAGGCCAGAATATTGACCGTGAAGATCTTGCTTTCCTCGAAGCAAGGGTAGCTCTCGGCCTTCTTATCGACACAGATCAGAAGCAACGGCGGCACCAGCGAGACCGACGAGAACGCATTGGCCGTCAGCCCATGCATCTCGCCTGAGGCGCGAATCGAGGTGATAACGGTAACGCCGGTGGCGAAATGCCCCATCACGCGGCGCAACTCATTTTTTTCAATCGGCATCGAACAACTCTCCGCGCGCGGATGCTATCAGACGCTTTCCAACCCCGTCAATTTAGCGCCCGACGCAAGATGCCACCCCAGCAATTGAACAACAACTCCACAAAGCGAAGGAGCGACGAGGCGCTAATTACCGCGGCTTCGCGCATCCGATTCATAAAATCCTTGATGAGCGACACTCCAGGTTCCCGGGCGAAGCCTGCCCACTGCCGCGACTCGGAGCCGTTCATTGGCGATGGTACGAATTTGCTGAGCGTGCGCCTTCGAGGGCTTCGGAAGGCGCTCTCCGCAGGTGATAGAAGAATCTCGAAAAGTTAGAACGTCGCGACATTGGACGGGATCGGCAGGACGCTCACGGTGCTGACTGCGCGTTTTTTCACCTCGTTCTTAAGGTAGTGAAAATAGTATTGCGCATGGGACGACTCTGTTGAGATTACAATCACTTCCATCCGGTGCGGTCGCGCGCGATCACCTGCTTGCCACCGATATAGACATAATCCAGGTCGAGCGAAGTAAGCGGGCGATCGCCGGCACCGATTCGCACTCCGGCCGGCTCCGCGATGTGTATTATGTGGTCGCCCGCCTCGACGCTCTGCACGACTCGCGCTTCAATCGAAATCTCGGCGAGCGCAAGCCACGGGACCCCGAGCGCCGGCGAAAGCGTGTAGTCGAGGTCTGCGAGATTATCGGGACGGCGCGAGCGCGCGGAATAAAAGTAATCCTCGAGCGCGCGTCCACGCGCGCCTACGATGTTGAGTCCGAACGCCCGCGTCCGCGCGATAATTCCGGCTGTGAAGTGATTTTTGTCCACCGACGCGGCAAGCAACGCTGGCTCGCCTGATACTTGCGTCACCCACGACGATGACATCCCGTGATGGCGCTGACCTTCGGCTACGGTCAATACATAAATCCCGGTCGTCAGTGATGCCATCGCGCGGGCAAGGTTTGTTTCCATCACGAGCCGCCTCCTGATGCCAATCCTGTTAGGCACGGGTGCTCCGCCGCGCGTTGGTCGTTTTTTTTCGGCACGACGGCCCGCAGGCGCAACAAATTACCGCATAACATAATTGACGCGCGGCGCGCAGGTTTTCAGAATGGAGTTGGAGGGGAAGAAGTGGTGCCGAGCGGCAAATCGCGCGTGAGTGGAATCGCTTTCAGAGTCGCGGCGCACACGGTTACGGCGGCGGTGCTTGCGTTCAGCTTGGCGGGATCCGTGCTGGCGCTCGAACCGTCGTTGTACCCGGCCGCCCAGTCGCCCGCCGCGCCAAGCGCGCAGGCGTCGCCTGCTATCGCGCCTGGATGGGCGCCGCAGCCCGGCACCGCCGCCTACTCGGCAGCCGAATCGCACGTGACCGCGCGGCCCTCCGCGATGCAATCGCCGGTCGTGAACCAGGCGCCCACGCGATGCTGCGACGGCGCGTCGGCACCGAACCATTATGTTTCACCGCAGGCGCTTAGCGCCGGAGAGCGTGACTATTACCACACTACGGACGGTTCCTTTCTTGATCCCAGCAATTGGGCGGTGATGGTCTTCAAGTCGCGTCACGCGCTCGAGGTCTATTACAAGGGGCGTAGATTCAAAACCTTTCGCGCCGTATTTGGCCGTTCTCGCGATCACGGCACAAAGCTCTACGAAGGCGATCGGCGCACGCCGGAGGGAGTTTACTTAATCAGTGGAAAGCATCCGAGCGCGCGCTGGCATTGGTTTCTGACCCTCGACTATCCCAACGCCACCGATCGCTTGCGCTACGCGGCGCTACGCGACGAGGACATCACGCCGGCGGTGCGCCACAGCCGCGCGATCCGCGAAGGCGGATCGATCGGAATCCACGGCACCGATGAGCCGCTGCTCAACGCCGGAGAAATCAATTGGACCACGGGCTGCATTTCGGTCGACAATCGTGACATCGCGGAACTTCATCGGCTGTTGCCGATTGGTACGGTCGTCATAATCGATCCCTAGAAACCGAATCCCGGTGCGCGGCGCAATGAGTGCAAATCGCCGGGCCGCGGCGATGGAGTGGCGATGGATAAGACCTCGGGTGTCTATAGGTTTGGAAGCCTTGAAAGCGTCGTTTTTGGCGCTGGCAAGATAGCTGTCCTGGGCGAGGAACTTTCGCGACGGGGCGCGCGGCGCGCGATGCTCGTCACGGGTAAATCGCTGGGCGGATCGCGATTGCTTGAGACCGTAAAACGCGCCGCGGCAGGCGCGATTTCCGGCATCTTCACGGGAGCCGCGCAGCATGTGCCATCGAAAACGGTTGATGCGCTGGTTTCCGACGCGCGGCGGCTCGAGGTCGATTCGTTCGTGTCCTTTGGCGGCGGAAGTCCGATCGATCTGGCCAAGGTCGCGGGGGTGCGGCTGCTGAAGGACACCCCGCCGCGCGAGACGGTTCATATCGCGGTGCCCACGACGCTATCCGCCGCTGAGTTCACACAGTTCGGCGGAATGACCGACGAGAGCACGCGCCGCAAGGGTGGCGCGGGCGACCCGCGCGTCCAGCCGCGCACGGTGATACTCGATCCCGAACTGACCATCGAAACCCCGGCATGGCTTTGGGCTTCGACCGGGATGCGTGCGCTTGACCACGCGGTCGAGTCATCATACTCGACGCGGCACCAGGTTGTTACCGA